>JASBUY010000109.1 GCA_030147645.1 Aquabacter sp.
GGCGTTCAGGGTACGGCTGCTGGCCTTCTGGCCACCACGCCCGGCACCATCGGCGCGCTGGCCGGCTACACCAACTACCAGGGCGGCACGCAGGCTCCTGACATCGTCGCCAACCTGCGCGTCGATCAGGCCTGGGGTTCGGCTCAGCTGTCCGGTGCCCTGCACCAGGTGGTCGCCATCACCCCCGTCAACACCGCTGCTTACCCGACCGGCGTTTCCTACCTCGGTCAGTCCACTGACACGACCTGGGGTTGGGCGATCGGTGGTTCGGTGGAGCTCAAGCTCCCCGTTATCTCCCCCGGCGACAGCCTGTACATCCAGGCCAACTATGCTGACGGCGCTCTGAACTATCTCGGCCTCGCCGGCACCACCCAGGGCCGCGCCACCGGCCTCGGCTCTGTGGACATCGGAACGCAGCTGAACGCTCTGTCCGGCGCCTACTACCCGCTCGCCGACGCCATCTGGACCGGCACCGGTTACTCCAAGGAGTCCGGCTGGGCGATCCAGGGTCAGTTCCGTCACTACTGGGTCCCGAACCTGCGTTCGGCGATCTTCGGCGGCTACGTGTCTGTGGAAGTTCCCCAGAACACCCTCAACGCCTATGACGTGAACCTGTGGCAGGTTGGTCTCAACACCATCTGGTCGCCGGTGAAGAACCTCGACCTCGGCCTCGAAGTTGTCTACTCGAAGGTTGACGGCGGCGCGCCGTTCACCACGGTTGGCGGCTCCGCGACCACCCTCCCCACCCAGATCTACGGCGTTTCCACCGACGTTTGGTCGGGCGGCTTCCGCGCTCAGCGTAACTTCTGATCGTTCTTTCGATCGGAAAAGAACCCCGGCAGGCAACTGCCGGGGTTTTTCTTTTGTGCAAACGCCTTTAATCTTGAAAGGTACTTTAGTGACTTGACGTGGAATTGATATAAAGTATCTTTTTTCTTTGCCTTGGCACGTGGCGTGCCGCATAGTGAACGCAGGGGGGGGGCGCAATGCGCGCCCGGGGTTGGGGAAGATCATGAAGCGGACGTATCTTGTTTCTGCTGCGGCGCTCGTCGCTGCGTCCACCGGCGCTTCCGCCGCCGACCTTCCGGTCAAGGCCGCTGCTGCCGCCTATGTGAAGCAGTGCGCAGCGGTGGGCGAGGGCTTCTATTATGTGCCCGGCACCGATACGTGCCTGCGGCTCGGCGGATACACGCAGGCGCAGGGCTATTACAATACCTATACCGATTATCCGTCCACCAACAACAAGACCTATTCCATCGGTCTGTTCGGCATGATTCTTGATGCCCGGACGAACACCGAATACGGCGTCCTGCGCTCCTATATGGATATGCGCTTCATGTGGCGCACGTCGGATGCCTGGTCCGATGGTCCGAACTCCTCCGAGTTCACGCCTTGGAACATGTATATCCAGTATGGCGGCTTCACCTTCGGCTACGCCCAGTCCTTCTTCGATTTCTATGCCAATGCCAATGTGCTCGGCCAGGATCCGGCCACCATCGGCGACGACACCCGCACGCCGCTCGTCGCCTATACCTGGGAATTCGCGCAGGGCTGGTCCGCGACCGTCGCGGCGGAGGATTCCGCCACCCGTGACGGCGGGGTCAATCCGTCTGACCCGTCCCTGGAGGACGTGTCAGAGAACTACCAGACCGGCACGCGGATTCCCGATTTCGTCGCCAATATCGGCCAGACGGGCGATTGTGGTCAGTTCCAGCTGTCCGGGGCTCTGCATCAGGTGAGCGCCATGCTGCCCACCTCCGCTGGCGTCAATTATGTGGGTGCGAGCGACACCTCCACTTGGGGTTATGCCGTGCAGGCGGGCCTCATGTTCAATCTGCCCTTCATCGCCGAGGGTGATTCGCTCTATCTCCAGAGCGCCTATGTGAACGGGGCGATCTCGTATCTCGGCCTCATCAATGCCAGCGGCGATTTCACGCCGCCCGACGCCTATATGAATGCCGACGGGACCGTGTCGAAGATCAGCGGCTGGAACTTCACGGCCCAGTTCCTGCACAATTGGAACGAGAAGTGGCAGTCGGCCTTCTTCGGCGGCTACGCCAAGTTCAATCTTGATAACGCCATCGCGGAAGTGGCCTATGGTGCCACGTCCGGCACCAACTACAATCTCGGTGCCAACCTCACCTGGACGCCGGTCAAGAACCTCGCGATCACGCTGCAGTATGACTACAACAGCTATGCCGCGAACGGTTATGTGAACACCGGATACGGGCTGCCGGTTCAGAACCAGCAGGCGCATCAGGTGCTCTTCATGGTGGAACGGGACTTCTGATCCTGGTCCCGCATCTCTGCGGCGCGCTGCGCGCCGATCGGGTCGGTCTGCGACGGGCGAGGTGAGGAGAGGTGAACCCCTCCCGCCGGGAGTCCGCCCGGTCCTCTCTGCCGTGAACACGGGCGCGCCAGAGCGGCGCGCCAGACCCGCGCGGCCCGTCACAGCGCCCGTACCAGTCCCGCGTGCAGCGCCATGGACAGGGCATACAGCGCCGCGAGCAATGCGTAGCCGGCGCGCACCGTGCGCGCGTCGGCATCGCTCTTCAGCCACCAGGAAAAGGCTTTGAAGGCGAGCGGCGCGAGCACGAAGCCGAGCAATTGGGTGCTCACCAGATCCCCGAGAAAAAGCGTGAGCCAGCCCGGCGCGCCGTTAGCGGTCAGCAGAGGCCCGGCGACCAGCAGGCTCCAGAGTATGACGATTGGGTTGAGGACCAGGAGCACCAGCAGGTTGTTCTTGAAGATGCCCCATCCTGTCGGTCCGGAGGGCTTGGCGCCCGGAAACCAGAAATCAAACCCATAGCTGGTGCGCGATAGCCGCGATTCCACATCAAGTGCGCCCCCTTGCGCCATGAGCGCGCGCCGCTCGGGTGACTCCAGCCAGCGCGAGAGGTTCGTCTCGGTGTCGAAGGTGAGGATGATGATCCATTCCTCGCGCACGCCCGCGATGGGCCGCTCGATCTTGTGGCGCACGAAGCCGGGATGACGCTGCTCCTCGGCCTGGATGGCCGCCTGCCAGTCGACAAACGCTTCTTCCTGCCCGTGTGCCACGTCATAGGCGATGAAGGCGGACGCACCCGAAGGCGAGGGCGGCTCCAGGTCTTCCAAGAGATGCGCCTCCGCGTCCCCCTCCAGAAAGCGGATGCGGATATCGTCCATCGCCTGCGCCCGCTCGGGGCCGTGGAGCCAGGCGAGGGCTGCTTCCGCGCTGTCGAAGCGCGCGATGGTGATCCAATGGAGCTGAGCGGGCGGTTGCGGGGGAACGACCTCGTGGGCGAGGAAGCCCGGTTGGCGGCGCAGGTCGGCTGCATGCGCCGCCAGCCAATGGATAAAGGCGGCATAATGGGCTTCCACCACCCGATACTGCGTCATGAGCGCGACCGGCCGCGCCGTGCCTCCCCCCGCCTCCTTCATCACCAATCCCCTATGCGTGCCGGCGCCGCCCTGCGCGCCCGGTCCCCGGCTTACTTGATCCGATCTTTTAAAGCGGCGCCATGGGGCGCGGGCGGGCGTGGCCGAAAACGCGCGCGGCCGTGCCGGGCGGAGCCTCAACCGCGTTTGAGGCATCGGGGTCCCCCGCGTTGCACGCCGCTCGGCCCATGATCTAAGCTCTTTGGGCTCATCTCACGGTGCGCGTCCCGTCTCGAGGATATCGTCCCATGTCGTCAGAAGATGCGCCGATCCTCAGCTTCGCGCGGCCGGTGCCGGCGCCGCGGCCCGTGGTCCTCGCTGCCGAGCCGCAGCGGGCTGAAATCGATCTGGCGCGTACGGCGCTCGTCATCGTGGATATGCAGAACGACTTCCTGCATCCCGACGGTTGGTTTCCGCGGCTCGGCTTCGATCCGGCGCCGCTCGCCGCCATCCTGCCGCGCTTGGCGCAGCTTGCCGATGCGGCCCGGTCGGCGGGGGTGCAGGTGGTCTGGCTGAACTGGGGCGTGCGGGCGGATCGGGCCGAGATCCCGCCGCCCATCGTCAACAAGATGTCCATGAGCGGAACGCGCCCAGTCTATGCCGACGCCTCAGCGCCCGGGCGCGGGCGGATCCTCGTGGCCAGCGACTGGGGCGCTCAATTGGTGGACGCGCTTCAGCCCCGGCCCGGGGACCTCATCATCCACAAGCACCGCCTCTCGGGCTTCCACGATAATGATTTCGATACGGTGCTGCGCAATCGGGGGATCGACACGCTTCTGTTCAGCGGCACCAACACCGATCGCTGCGTGTTCTCCACCCTGTGTGACGCCAGCTTCCTCGGCTATGGCTGCCTGCTGGTGGAGGACGCCTGCGCGACAGGCTCTCCGGCCTATGTGAGCGAGGCGATCCATTATCTGGTGCGCCTGCTCTACGGCGTCACGCTGAAAAGCGACGACCTTCTGTCCGCCTTGGCCACCAATCCGCGCTGAAGGCCTTGGGTCGCCGCAAAATGTCCGGATGCGACGTGAGTGGTCGGAGCAGCAGGATTTGAACCTGCGACCCTCTGCTCCCAAAGCAGATGCGCTACCAGGCTGCGCTATGCTCCGCCATATCCATCGCGGCCCCTTCGGGCCACGATCAGCGTCACTCAATAGGTTTTCGTGACGGCTATGGCAAGGGCGAGGCGGCGGGCCGGCCACTTGCGCCTCTTGCTTCCCTCAGGGGTGCGATCTCAGCCCAACCGGGAGTCCAGTTGAGCGCTCACGAAATCGAGGCGCACCACGAGATCGTTGAAGTCGCGGTCCCCGCCGCCCGCAACATCCTCCCAGCCCCACACGTTGAGGCCGTAATTCCACAGGTGCGTGACCGCGCCGTCAGAGTTGGCGGAGGCGAAACTATAGAATTCGCCGCCCGCGCTTGTGGTGAGACGCATGGCGATGATGTCGCCATTGTCGACGCCCGTGACGCGATTTTCGGCGAACTTGCCATAGCCTCCGCCCTGCAGCGTCAGGGAGCCGTCCTGCGCGGCATAAGCGCGGCTGACGGCCGCTTCCGCATATCCCACCTCTCCCGCCCCAACGCCATTGATCGTGCCGACGAGGTCGTCGACGCGGTAGAGCATGAGAGAGACGTCGTAGGTCCCGTTCTGGCGCATTTGGACAAGCGCCACTTGATCATCCATGCCGCCAATGGTTTGGGCGATGGCGACCGGACGTGCCACCGTGACGGCGCTCGTGCTGTCGGCATTCATGAAGTCCAGCAGGCCCATATTGGCCGTCAGCGCGGATTGCGGGGTTTGGGCGCCCGCGCCGTCAAAATCCACGCCGATCTCAGTGCCGGTGTGCACATCGTTCTGGAGCAGATGCCCCTGCGTATAGCGGTCCCAGGATTTGACGGTCTCTTCCGAGAAATCAGGCCGCAGGCTTTGGAGGGCGAGGCTGCGATTCCAGCCGGCGGTGGGCAGACCCTGGAGATCGGCACCATCGGTACCGTAGGCGATCCCCACATTGCCGGCGGTCGCCAGTTCCGTCTGGAACAGCAAGCTTT
>JASBUY010000120.1 GCA_030147645.1 Aquabacter sp.
TGAAGGTCTGGCGCGGCGAAGGCGACTTCCGCACCTTCCTGCTGAACGATCCGGACGTGCGCCAGTATCTCTCGAAAGACGACATCAACGAGAAGTTCGACCTCGGCTACCACCTGAAGCACGCCGACACGATCTTCACGCGCGTCTTCGGACACGCCTGAAACGAAAAAACCCCGGCCGAAAGGCCGGGGTTTTTCGTTGAGATATCTTCTTCCGGCAATCAGCCGATGGCGCGGTCGCGGATGGCGATGCCCTTTTCCTCGAACAGGGGAATGAGTTCCCCCGCCTGGAACATCTCGCGGACAATGTCGCAGCCGCCGAGGAACTCGCCCTTCACGAAAATCTGCGGAATGGTCGGCCAATTCGCGAAGTCCTTGATGCCCTGACGCAGTTCGTCGGATTCCAGGACATTGATGCCTTTGAACGGCACGCCGATGTGGTCGAGAATCTGGACCACCTGGCCGGAAAAGCCGCACATGGGGAATTGCGGCGTGCCCTTCATGAACACCACCACGTCGTTGCCCTTGACCTCGCGGTCGATGAATTCGCGAATGCTCATGACTTCAATCCAAACGTTCGAGTGGCGGCGCCATCAGGGGTGAAACATCGGTCTCCGCCGCCCCGCGCGCAAGATGTGTGCGACGAAATATTGCGGCGCGCCCGCAGGCTCGGATTATCTGGCAGTTCGCCCATCGAGGCCCATGAGCCGCGCGGTCACCAGCGCCACCGCTCCGCCCAGGAACGCGCCGGCCACGATGTCCGAGAAGAAATGATAGTTCTGCGCCCAAAGGGCCAGCGCTTCGAGGAGCACGAGAAGTCTGCACGCCACACGGACCTTCGGATAGGCGATGGCCGGCACCATCAGAAAGGACATGGCCGCCAGGGTGTGACCGGAGGGAAAGGAGGCCCATCCCTCCCCGCCATGGAACCAAAAGAAACCATAGACGCCATCCTGAATGAAGGACGGGTTGTTGTGGATATAGGTCTCCGGCCAAGTGCGGCCGAAGACGTATTTCAGATGATTGCCGATGGCGGAGGCGCAGATGAGCGAGAGACTGCCTGCGAAGGCGGTTCGCGGCAAGCGCCCAAGCTCCCCGCGGAACAGGCGCACCAACCCAAGGACGGTGATCAGGACCACAGAGAGAAGCGCGAGATATTGGGGATAGCTCTGGAAGATGCGGACGCTCTCGTGTCGCCCGATGACGTCATGGGCGAAGCGGCTGAGCGGCTGGTCGAGGAACAGATAACCGATGGCCACGAGCGCAACACAGGCAGCGCCGGCAACGCCCCAGGCGGCGGGCCGCGTCAACAGGTCGTCTGAACTTGCATGTCGCGTCATAGCCACGCCCTCGCTTGCGACGGCGGTAGCACGAACACGGCGCAAAACGAAGAAGCGCCACACGAGCGGCGCTTCCTCGAAAATCAATGTGCGGGGCGAAACGCAAAGGATCGAGACGACGGGACGTCACTTCTTGACGGGCGCGTAGAAAGTTCCTTCCACTTCCAAGATGTCGTCTTGGTTCAGCCGGTCCACCTCGACGATGGTGCGCGGAGGATATGGGCCCTTACCCCACAATTCCTCTTGGACCTTGTTGGCGATCGGCCGGAAGCGATACATGTCGGTGACATAGACGACGAGCCGCACGGCATCCTGGAGTGTGGCGCCTTCCGATTCTGCAATCAGCTTCATGTTGAGGAAGGCCTGACGCACACGCGCCTCCTCGCCTGGCACCAGCATGTTGGTCGCCGGATCAATACCGCGCATGCCGAGGTTCCAGGTTCCGGTGGGCTTTATGGCGCCCGGCGGAGACAGCGTCTTCACCCCATTCGGGGATTGCGCCAGGGCGACAGACGGCACAAGCGCAGCGGCCGCAAGAAGCGAAACGGCGAAGCGGAGCATCGCGGACCTCCGGTGTTGATCACCATGAAGGTCCATTCAAGCCCAGGTCAAGTCAATGCAAGATCTGATGAAATATCAATCATCTCATGCACTTAGCTGCGCCAATGAGGCTAAATCTCAGGCCGGGGCCGAGGTCTTCAGCGCGAGCGCATGCAACACGCCGCCCATATTTCCCTGGAGGGCGGCATAGACGAGTTGGTGCTGCTGCACACGGCTCTTTCCCCGGAACGCCTCCGACACGATGATCGCCGCGTAATGGTCGCCGTCGCCGGCGAGGTCTTCGATGGTGACCTGCGCATCCGGCAGCGCCTGCTTGATCATGCGCTCGATCTCTTCCGCGGCCATTGCCATGACTTCATGCCCTCGTCAGGAACTGGCGCCCATGTAAATGGGCAGCCACGTCTCGTTACGGTCCCGCAGACCTTCCACCGAAATGGAACGCTCGCCGGGAATCTGGATGCGGTCGCCGCCGGTCTTGCCGAGCTTGAGCAGCGGCACGCCG
Organism: Aquabacter sp.; assembly: GCA_030147645.1. Classification (GTDB taxonomy): domain Bacteria; phylum Pseudomonadota; class Alphaproteobacteria; order Rhizobiales; family Xanthobacteraceae; genus Aquabacter. The sequence continues at coordinate 2,403 of JASBUY010000120.1, forward strand.
GCCGCCTCCGCGCGACGCACGATATCAGGCCCCTCTCCGGGCGCAGCAACGATGATGTAGCGCGCCTGGTCTTCTCCGAACCAGAAGGCGTGTGCCGGAATGTGGGGCGGCTTGTCCAGGGACGCCCCGATTTCACCCGCCATGGCCATCTCGGCGATCGCGACCAGAATGCCGCCGTCCGACACGTCATGGACCGCCGTCACCACTTCTTTCTGGATCAGGCCGCGCACGAAATCGCCGTTGCGCTTCTCGGCCACGAGATCCACCGGCGGCGGGGCGCCCTCTTCCTTGTCGCAAATGGTCTGGAGATAGGCCGAGGCGCCGAGCCAGCCCTCGGTCTTGCCAACCACATAGATGGCTTCGCCCGCGCCCTTGAAGCCGAGCGTCATGCTCTTGTGAAGATCCTCCACCAGACCCACGCCGCCAATGGTCGGGGTCGGCAGGATCGCCTTGCCGTTGGTCTCGTTATAGAGGCTGACATTGCCCGACACGACGGGGAATTCCAGCGCCTCGCAGGCCGCGCCGATGCCTTTCACGCAGCCGACGAACTGGCCCATGATTTCCGGTCGCTCGGGATTTCCGAAATTCAGGTTGTCGGTCACCGCGATCGGCGTCGCGCCCACGGCTGTGAGGTTGCGCCAGGCTTCGGCCACCGCCTGCTTGCCGCCCTCGAAGGGATCGGCCTCGCAATAGCGCGGCGTGACGTCCGTGGTCATGGCCAGCGCCTTCGGCCCGTCCTCGATGCGCACAACGGCGGCATCGCCACCCGGCTTCTGGACCGTATTGCCCTGGATCAGATGGTCATATTGCTCCCAGATCCAGCGCTTGGAGCACAGGTCCGGCGACATGATGAGCTTTTCCAGCGCATCCGCCACCGATACCGTGTCGGGCACATCGGACGGCTTGAGCACCTTGCGGGGCTCGTTCTCGACGAACGGGCGATAATATTCCGGCGCCTCGTCGCCCAATTCCTTGATGGGCAGGTCCGCCTCCACCACGCCCTTGTGCTTCACGACGAAGCGGAGCGTATCGGTGGTCCGGCCGATAATGGCGAAGTCGAGGCCCCATTTGCGGAAGATGGCCTCGGCCTCGGCTTCCTTGCCGGGCGCCAGAACCATCAGCATGCGCTCCTGGCTTTCCGAGAGCATCATCTCATAGGCGCTCATGCCGGTCTCGCGGCATGGCACGGCATCAAGGTCCAGTTCAATGCCGAGGTCGCCCTTGGCGCCCATCTCCACGGCCGAACACGTGAGGCCGGCGGCGCCCATGTCCTGGATGGACACGACGCAGCCCGCCTTCATGATTTCCAGGCACGCTTCAAGCAGCAGCTTTTCGGCGAAGGGATCGCCGACCTGCACGGTGGGGCGCTTTTCCTCTGCCCCCTCGCCGAACTCGGCGGATGCCATGGTCGCACCATGGATGCCGTCGCGGCCGGTCTTGGATCCGAGATAGACGATGGCCCGGCCGACGCCGCTCGCCGCCGCATAGAAAATCTCGTCCGTGCGGGCGAGGCCGACAGCCATGGCATTGACGAGGATGTTGCCGTTATAGCGGCGATGGAATCCCACCGAGCCGCCCACGGTGGGCACGCCGAAGGAATTGCCGTAGCCGCCAATGCCCGCGACGACTCCCGCTACCAGATGGCGCGTGCGAGGGTGATGGCATTCGCCGAACCGCAGCGCATTGAGCGCCGCCACCGGACGCGCGCCCATGGTGAAGACGTCGCGCAGAATGCCGCCCACGCCCGTCGCCGCGCCCTGATAGGGCTCGATGAAGGACGGATGATTGTGGCTTTCCATCTTGAAGACGGCAGCAAGACCGTCCCCGAGATCCACCACGCCGGCATTCTCGCCCGGCCCCTGGATCACGCGCGGGCCGCTCGTGGGCAGGGTGCGCAGCCACACTTTCGA
>JASBUY010000141.1 GCA_030147645.1 Aquabacter sp.
AAGGGCAAGGTGCCCACCATGATTTCCGAGCGCGTTACCGGGCTCATTTGCCGCTCGCCCAGCGTGAATCCCTTGGACTGCGTGGCCTTCTGCCACCAGCTGCGGCCCGACATGTCGGTGCCGGCCTCGGTCAGGGCCGAACAGGTCACCCGCCCATTGGCGTCGATGAAGGCGATGTTGGAGGCGAAGGGGAGGCTCAGCGTGGCGCCATAGAGGGTTGCCGCGCAATCCTCGCTGTTGGAGCGCAGTCCCGGGACATTCTTCAGGGCCTGGAGCACATTCTCAGCCGAGGTGAAGACATTTTGCTGGCTCGCCGCGCCGGTGATCGCCCCCTGCAGCAGGCGATGCTGCGCCTCTTCGCTCGCACGGCGCAATTGCAGCACGCCCTGCACCATGCTGGCGGACGCGATGGGGGTGATGGCGATCAGGATGACGAGGATGAGGCCGCGGCGCACGCTGTCCAGCAAATGGCGCGGGTGCCCCGACGCCGAGGCGAAGATCGCGGCTCGCTCGCGTTCCCGAAGACTGGCCGCAGCCCCTCTTACCCACCGCATGAAGGCAACCACCGATCCACGCACATGCCTCTTTTGGAACCAGAAGCGTGAGCGCTCCCGTCCTTTAGCTCCGCTTGGCGCCGCAAGCGACAAGGAATTCATCGCGAAGAGCGGGAGCCACGCTTCTCCGACGCAAGGGGCTCCCTGCACGCGTGGATCAGCCACGCTATAATGCCAAACAGCGGGTCCGGTTCCGGGTGCGGGAACTTTTTCCCTGCGGCCGAGTTGAAGGCGGACTTCTGAGAGGCAAGAGGCGCATGCCACACCAACAGCTCATCAAGCAGCTTCCCTTCCTGCGGCGCTTCGCCCGCGCCCTGCTCGGCAGCCAGAAGGCGGGCGACGCGATGGTCCAGGAGACGCTGAAGGCCATCATCGACGGCAAGGTTCCGATCCGCACCGAGTTTTCGCCCCGTGTCGCTCTCTATCGCGCATTTCATGAGGTTTGGTCGCACCAGCCGGCCGACGGGGGCGCGGCCATGCGCGCCGATCAGCGCCTGCAGCAATTGGGAGCGACCTCCCGTGTGGCTCTGCTGCTGACCGCCATGGAAGGGTTTTCGTTCGCCGAAGCCTCCTCCATCCTCGCCACCAGCCTCGACGACGTGGAACGCATGGTGGTGGCCGCCCAGGCGGAGATCGACGCGCAACTCGCCACCCGCGTCCTCATCATTGAGGATGAGTGGGTGATCGCGCTGGATCTGAAGACCCTGGTCACCGAGCTGGGCCACGAAGTGGTGGGCGTCGCCCCGACCCACAGCGCGGCCCTTGATCTCGCCAAGCAAGGCGATTTCGGGCTGGTTCTGGCAGACATCCAGCTCGCCGACGGCTCGTCGGGCATCGATGCCGTCAGCGACATCCTCGAGAGCTTCAATGTGCCGGTCATCTTCATCACCGCCTTCCCCGACCGACTGCTGACCGGCGAGCGGCCCGAGCCCACCTATCTCATCACCAAGCCGTTCCTGAGCGAGAATGTGAAGGCCACCATCGCGCAGGCGCTGTTCTTCCACGAGGCGCGCAGCGAAGCCCCGGCCGCCCGCATCGCCTGACTTCAGAAGCGGCCGGAACCGCCTGTTGCAACGCGGCGTTTTCGCTCTTGCGTGGCACAAGCATTCACGCGAAGGTGCCTTCAACCGGAGACTTGACCATGGCGGACATGCCGCAACCCGGCCCCATGCCGGCCCCTGCCGATGCGCATCTCGAAGAGCTGAAGGCGGACCTCGCGGCCGTCAAAGCGGACCTCGCCCAGCTGATGCAGACCCTGACCCGTACGGCGCGCCATAGTGTGGACGGCGCCACCACCGAGGCGGAAGCTGCGGTCGGCGAAGTGTCGGAATGGGCGGAAGGCCAGTACGCGACGCTGCGCGATTACATCCAGGAAAAGCCGATCACGGCCTGCGCCATTGCGGCCGGCGTCGGCGCGGTCCTCGGACAGATCCTGCTGCGGCGCTGACGCCGGTCCGGCCTAGCCGGATGCACATCCGCGACTGCTCCGCATGCAGCCTTCGACGTAGAGGGTTAAAGTGCGTCGCAGCCGTCACCCCGAGACCGCCCAAGCCGCTGTGCAGTTTGGGCGGTTTGCCATTTAGAGCCTGACCCCCGCGCGCCTCGCCCTCCCCGGCCTGGAGAGAGGGCCGGTCGAGCGAAGGCAAGCCAGGATCCAGGAGGTCCGTCGTGATTGCACGCATCGCTCTGCTCTTCTTCGCCGCTGTCTTTCTCTGCGTGGGCATTACCTTCATGGGGATCGGCCTCTACCAGGCGCTGCTCCTCGCCATGGCGCCGTGGGCGGCGAGCCTGGTGACCGGCGTGATCGGCCTCGTCATTGCCGGATTGTTCGCCATCGTCGGTTCGCATTGGAACAGCGGCCCCGCCTCGGCCCTCGGGGGTCCCGGGTTCAACGCCGCCGCCGCCTCCATCTCGCGGGCGGTGGAGACCAATCCGCTGGTGGCCGTGGCCGCCGCGGCAGCGGTGGGGATCGTCCAATCACTGTTTTCCGGTCGCCGCAGATAAAGTGTATTGCCGCCGGAACCTCCCCCGCGGCACGACGTTTCATCCCCGAGCGGCGGGCGCGGCGGAAGTGCCCACCCCCTTCCCCCTCCCCGGCTTCCGACGCGACCGCCGCTCACTTACCTTCCGGCCACCACCCCCAACTGCGCCAACGCCTGTCTAAGCGTCGCGCCGTCATAGGGCTTGCTCACGAAGCAGATGGCCTCTCCCTGAAACGCGGCCCGCATGTCCGGCACTCCATAGCCGGACGCGACCAAAACCGGGAGATGCGGGCGCAGGGAGCGCATGCGGCGCACCACTTCATCACCCCCCATATCCGGCAAGCCGAAATCAACGATCGCAGCCTGAAGAGGCGCGCCGAGATCGCCGGCGAGCGCCAGTGCGTCCGCGCCGCAGCCGGCGGCATGAACCTCGAAGCCGTCGTCTTCGAGAACCTGCTGCGCCATGATGGCCACGAACGGCTCATCCTCGACAAGCAGGATCGCGCCGCTGGACGGCGCGAAGAGAGATGAGGGGAGCGTCACGGAATTCCGACCTTCCGGCGTAGGGCCTGTCGCCCGCTCGCGTCAGCGGTCGGTGAATTTACGCGGATTTCAGAAAAGCCGAAAAATACGACGCAAGCGTGGCGGCTCTCGCCCGCCAGGTCTCCTGTAGCCGTGGCTTAAGCATTTGATGAGACGTCGACCGCGAGTCGCACGCCTCCTTTTTGCTTCAGCCAGTAAAAAGGCGGCGGTCCGAGGACCGCCGCCCATTCCAGAACACCTGAGGGTCTGGAATTACGCTCAGCGCGCCGAGGCGGGCGGCGTGGTCATCGGAGCGGAGGAACCGCTGTTCGCGCCAGAAGCCGCCGGGGCGGTGCGGGTCTGCGCGAGTTCCTTGAACTCCGGCGCAGCCTTCAGCTCTTCCTTGGACTTGCGCAGCACCAGCTTCTCGTCATCGCCGTTGCGCACCAGTTCGAGCGCATTGAAGGGAACCGCCACGTCCTTCTGGCCGATGCCGAGGAAGCCCCCGACGCCAATCACCGCACCGACCACGTTGCCGTTGCGATCCATGAGGACATCGCTGACCTCACCGAGGTCTTCGTCGGCAGCGCCGCGGACCTCGGTGCCGATGAGCGTGGTAGCGAGCCACTGCTCGCGGTCCTGCGCGTCGATGAAGGCGGTGGTGGTGGTCCCGGTGGCCGCATTGGCGCGGGTGTCGGAAGGCATCTTGATGGCGCCGGACGGCGCATTGTTCGGGCTGCTCGCCGCGGGCGGCGTGGCGGTGTTGTTGTTGGACGGAGCGGGCGTGGTGGTCTGGGCCACCGCCGAGCCGGCGAGGAGCGCGGAAAGAGCGGCGGCGGTCAGCATACGGGTGCGCATGTGGATCTCCCTGTTCTTCCGGCACGCCATCGCAGCGCGCCAGTTGCATCAGATTACGGTGAGGAAAACGCAGGCTCGGCCCATTCGTTCCCGCAAATGCGCTACATCAACACAGACATGACCTTGACCATTACAACATGAACGCGGGCTTTACTGCAAAGGGGACGCAAAAGTGGATGTGATTCACCTTCTCCCCTGGCGCGTGCCGGCCGCGCCCCCATGTATGACCAACACGAGTGAGGGAGGACGCGACGTGCCGCGTATTGGAGTAGCCCCGCTGGCCTGTGCGCTGGTCGCGATCGGGACTTTTTCCGCGAGCGCCCAGACGGCGCCGCGCACGGTGATCGTTCCGCAGACGACACCATCACCCGGCGTACCGGGTCAAAACATGTCCCCGCCCGCGCCGCGCCAAAACCTCTCCCCGCCGCCCATGCGCACGCCGCGCCCCGGGGAAGGTGATTCGACCTCGCGGATCCAGAACGACTACCGTTCCCGCATGCCGTCTCCCGCCACCCCGCAATAGGCGGGGCGCGCCGGGAGCCCGATCTTTACGACAGGAATGCCACACCTTGTGAGGAAGTAGCGGGGGCGCCGTGCCGGCGCCGGAGCGCCTCTTGTGAGCGCGACGCGCCGATGTTTCCTTAAGGGATCATCCCAGTGGGATCCGAGGGGAGATCAATGTTCCGCGTGCTCTCCGACTTCATCGCCGACATCACCGGCGGCAGTCGCGACACCCAGGCCTTCGAAGAGAATGATTATCGCCTGGCCGCGGCGGCCCTGCTGG
>JASBUY010000151.1 GCA_030147645.1 Aquabacter sp.
AGCGTGGATCTTCCGCCGCCCCAGGGATCTGGCCGCGAAATTCCGGCGCGAACTCCCCGAACACAGTTGAGACATGCACGCCCACCTTCTCAAACAGGCGCCCGCGCATCATGGCCATGGTTCCGCCCCCGCCGGGTGCGCCGGAATGGTCCGTGCGCTGCCAGGGCGTGCGCGCGAAGCGGGCCGGCGTGCCGGGATAAAGGGCAGGGGGGGCCTCGTCCTCCAGGGCCTCCAAGGCGGATATGATGCGGCCCTGCAGGTCCTCGAACCAGGCCCGTGCCTGCGCCTTGTGCGCCTCGATGCCGGGGGGAAGCATGAGCGGCCTTTCCAAACGGGGGAGGAGACGAAGCGCGACTATCTCTACCGGGCTTCGGAGGAAATCGGAACCGGCTCGAACCCGCCCGTCTGCCGCAGTGCTTCGGCCAGGGCGATGCCCGCAGCCACCGCCACATTCAGCGAGCGCAGCCCCGCCCGCAAAGGAATGAGCACCCGCGCGTCGGCCGCCGCATGCACCTCGGCCGGCACGCCTGCCGATTCGCGCCCGAACAGAAGCACGTCGTCCCGTGAAAAGGCGAATTTGTGGAAAGGCGTCGCCCCTTTGGTGGTGAACAGGACGAGCCTGCGCCCCTGTGCGCGACGCCAATCCTCAAAGGCGGCGAAGGAGGCGTGACGCACGAAATCCACGGCGTCCACATAATCCATGCCGGCCCGGCGAAAGGCGGCGCTCCCGGTTGGAAATCCGGCGGGCTCGATCAGATGAACCGGCACCCCGAGGCACGCTCCGGTGCGCAGGCAGGTTCCTGTATTCTGGGCAATATCGGGACAATACAGGGTGAGAATCATGGGCTGTGGAACCGGCGGGGCGAGGGAGCGGACACGACGGGAACGCGCCAGACGGGCGCGGCGCGGCGTGGCTGCGCGCAGCCACGCGCGGGAGACCTTGCGCGGTCATGCCGCTGGCACAGGACGGCGTGCCGCATAGTCGCGATCTGGACAAGGGCCAAAGAGGGTGCAATTAGAGGCAATCGAAGGTAGCAAACCTCGTTACGAGGAATTTTGTTGCTCATAAGGCCTCGCGTCGCGTGCGGAAAAGGGGCTTTCCCGCGCACGAAGCTGTCCCCCGCATTCAAGCGTGCCGCGACGGTCTGGCCATATAGACGAGTGAGGAAAAGCGCCGTGGCACATACGGAGACCTCGGGAACCAATCGTCGAGATTTTCTCTACATCGCCACGGGGGCGGTCGGTGCGGTGGGGGCGGCCGGACTGGCTTGGCCCTTCATTTCACAGCTTCAGCCCGACCAGTCGGTTCTCGCGCTGTCCACGACGGAAGTGGACCTCTCGCCGGTGGCCGAGGGGCAGATCATCACCGTGCAGTGGCGCGGCAAGCCCATCTTCATCTTCAATCGCGCCCCGAAGGACGTGGAAGCGGCCCGCGCCGTGCCCATGAGCCAGCTCATCGATCCCCAACCTGACCAGGACCGGGTGAAGGCGGGGCATGAGAATTTCCTCGTCGTCATCGGCATCTGCACGCATCTTGGCTGCGTGCCGCTGGGCCATCAGGGCAATTATGACGGCTGGTTCTGCCCCTGCCACGGCTCGCAATATGATTCGTCGGGACGGGTGCGTGTGGGGCCGGCGCCGCTTAATCTGCCGGTGCCGCCTTACACCTTCACCTCCGACACCAAGATCGTGATCGGCTGACGCGCGCGTCGCCTCGCTCAAAGAAGGTTGGATCCCATGGAAGGACATTCCACCTACCAGCCCCAGGGTAAAGTCGCGCGCTGGTTCGAGAGCCGGCTGCCGCTTGTGGGGCTGATGCATTCCTCGGCCGTGGCTTATCCCACGCCGAAGAATCTGAATTACCTCTGGACCTTCGGCGCGATCCTGACCTTCATGCTGGTCTGCCAGATCGTCTCGGGTGTGGTGCTGGCGATGCACTACACCGCCTACGCGCCGGTCTCGTTTGCCCGCGTCGAGCACATCATGCGCGACGTGAATTACGGCTGGCTGATCCGCTACATCCACGCCAACGGCGCCTCGATGTTCTTCATCGCGGTCTATATCCACATTTTCCGCGGCCTCTATTACGGCTCCTACAAGGCGCCGCGCGAAGTTTTGTGGATCCTCGGCGTCATCATTTACCTGCTGATGATGGCCACCGCTTTCATGGGCTATGTGCTCCCCTGGGGCCAGATGTCCTACTGGGGCGCCACCGTCATCACCAACCTGTTCTCGGCCATTCCCTATGTGGGCGAGACCATCGTGCAGTGGCTGTGGGGCGGCTATTCGGTGGGTGACCCTACGCTGAACCGCTTCTTCTCGCTGCATTATCTGCTGCCCTTCATGATCGCGGGCGTGGTCGTCCTGCACATCTGGGCGCTGCATCATGTGGGCCAGAACAATCCCGCCGGCGTCGACGTGAAGAGCGTCGCAAAGGACACGGTGCCCTTCACCCCCTACGCGACCGTCAAAGACGTCTTCGCCATGGTGGTGTTCCTGCTGTTCTTCGCCTGGTTCGTGTTTTACATCCCGAACTATCTCGGCCATTCGGACAATTACATCCCGGCCAATCCGCTCTCGACGCCCGCGCATATCGTGCCGGAATGGTACTTCCTGCCCTTCTACGCGATCCTGCGCTCGGTGCCGGACAAGCTCGGCGGCGTGCTGGCGATGTTCGGCGCCATTGCGGTGCTGGCATTCCTGCCCTGGCTCGACACCTCGAAGGTGCGCTCGGCGCGCTACCGCCCGCTGTTCCGCCAGTTCTTCTGGATCTTCGCGGTGGTGGCGGTGGGCCTCGGCTATCTCGGCTCGCAGCCGGCCGAAGGCGGCTTCGTCATCGCCTCGCGCATCCTGACCGTCTATTACTTCGTCCACTTCCTCGTCATCCTGCCCGTGCTCGGCCTGATCGAGCGGCCTGCGCCTCTGCCCGCCTCCATTGCGGATGCGGTGCTGGCCAAGGGTGCGAAGGGCGCGGCTTTGCCGGCGGCCAAGGCCTGAACGAGCGCGGGGAGAGAGAAATGATGAAACGTGGCATTCTCCTCGGCGCCCTCGCGGCGGTGGCATTCTCCACCGGCGCGGCTCAGGCGGCCGAAAGCACCGACCGGCCGCACCGGGAATCCTGGTCTTTCGCAGGTCCCTTCGGCTCCTACAACCAGGGCCAGTTGCAGCGCGGCTTCAAGGTGTTCCGCGAAGTGTGCGCCTCCTGCCATTCGGCCAATTACTTCTATTTCCGCAATCTGGCGGCGGAAGGGGGCCCCGGCTTCTCCGAGGCGCAGGCCAAGGTGGTGGCAAGCTCCTACCAGATCACGGATGGTCCAAACGACCAGGGCGAGATGTTCCAGCGCCCCGGGCGCCTGTCGGACCACTGGCCGGCGCCCTTCCCGAACGAGCAGGCGGCGCGCGTCGCCAATGGCGGTGCCTATCCGCCGGACTTCTCGGTGCTTGCCAAGGCGCGCTCCTACCATGTGGGTTTCCCCGGCTTCATCACCGACGCCTTCATCCAGTATCAGGAGCATGGCGTCGACTATATCCACGCGCTTCTGATGGGGTATGTGGAGCCGCCTGCGGGAACGACGGTGCAGCCCGGCCTTCACTACAACAAGTATTTCCCCGGCCACCAGATCGCCATGCCGAAGCCCCTGTCCGACGGGCAGGTGGAATATACGGACGGATCGCCGCAGACGGTCGATCAATATTCCCGGGACGTCTCGGCCTTCATGATGTGGCTGGCGGAGCCGCACCTCGATGCGCGCAAGCGCATGGGCTTCCAGGTGTTCATTTTCCTGATCGTCCTCGGTGGACTTTTGTATTTCACCAAGAAGAAGATCTGGAAGGACGTCGCCCACTGAGGGCTTTGCTCCTGATAAGCTGTAGACAGGCCCCGTTTTGGGGCCTGTTTTCGTTTGAGCGCGCGCGGCCCGTCAAATGCGGGTCGCGAGCGTGACAAACCAGTCCGGAAGCGCGGTCACGACCGCGGCTTCCACCCACTTGTCGAGCCCCGTCAAAATCAACAGAGCGATGATCGAAAGCGCCGCGCCGAAGATGCGGCGCGTTGCGGCGGCCACGCCCGCGACACGCCCGCGTCCGCCCCGCGTGACCCGCCGCAAGCCATAGCCCAACGCCAGGAGCGACAGGCCGGCGCCGAGGGCAAACACGCACATGGCGATGGCAGCTTCCAACCGTGAACTGCCGGTTGCCGCCAGGGCGAAAACCGCACCAAGGGTCGGGCCAATGCACGGTGCCCAGGCCAAGCCAAGAAGAGCGCCCGCCGCAAACTGGCCCAGCGCGCCCGAAGGCAATCGTTCCGACCAGCGCCCGGCAAGTCCCGCGGCGGGGCTGGCGAGAGCGGCGAGGCGCGCACTGAGCGCAGGCACCATCAGGATGATGCCAGCTGCCAGCAGAAGGAGGGCGGCGGCGGCCCGCAAGGGCCACCAGGAGCCAAACTCGATCCCCACCGCCGCCAGCGCGCTTCCGCTCACTGCAAAGCTCAGGGCCAAGCCGGCGGCGAGTGCGGCGGGCCCTGCCCGGCTGGAGGAGGCCGCCCCTGCCACCACCACCGGCACAAGGGGCAGCACGCAGGGGTTGAGGATGGTCAGAAGCCCGGCCAGGAAACTCAGAAGCAGCATGGTCAGTAGGCGGAATCGAGCACTTTCAGAACGTCCGCCTGCGTGACGCCCCAGGACATCCGGCCGGTTTCCCGCGCCCCCTTGTAGGCGATGAGGGTCGAGCGCGGCACCTTCAGGGCGTCCACCACGTCCTTCTGTGCGTCATAGGAAACCCGGAAGAAGACGGCGCCGGCAAATTTCGGCTCCGTCATGAGCAGCGAGAGGATGTTTTCCTGGGCGCGGCACTGAAGGCACCAGGGCGCATAGACATGGACGAAGACCGGGCCGCCCGCCTTGGTGGCCTTGGCGAAAGCCTCCGCCGTATAGGGCTGGAACGCGGCTGCGGCGACGTTGGAGATAATGCCCGAGGCAAGCGCAAGGCCGAGGGCTCCGGCGGCAAAACTGCGGCGGGTGAGGATCATGCAACTCTCCATAGGGACCTGGACCCTGGGTCCATTCGCGCGGCGTGTCGGAGATGTTACGTCGCCCCGAAGAGTGCGGATCAGAAGCCGCGCCGCCGATGCTTGAGCAGGGGCGCGGGCTTGGACCTTGCAATCGCCCCCAATGGCCGTCATCCCGGAAATTCCGAAGGCATGCCCTCTGGCGTGGGAGCCGGATGCGGTGATAGCCAGAAGACTCCTTTGCCAGCCCATGAGCCCGCCATGTCCGACACGCCCGCTTACGACCTGTCCAGCGCCATCCGGACCATCGCGGATTATCCCAAGCCCGGCATTCTGTTTCGCGACATCACCACGTTGCTCGGGGACGCCCGCGCGTTCCGCCGGGCCATCGACGAATTGGTTCAGCCTTGGGCGGGCGCCAAGATCGATAAAGTGGCGGGCATCGAGGCGCGCGGCTTCATTGTCGGCGGAGCCGTGGCCCATCAGCTCTCGGCGGGCTTCGTGCCGATCCGCAAGAAGGGCAAGCTGCCACACCAGACGGTGCGCATGGCCTATGCGCTGGAATACGGCGAGGATGAAATGGAGATTCATGTGGATGCCGTCGCCCCTGGCGAGCGTGTCATCCTCGTGGACGACCTGATCGCCACCGGCGGCACGGCGGAAGGGGCGGTGAAGCTGCTGCGCAATATCGGCGCCCAGGTGGCGGCAGCCTGCTTCATCATCGATTTGCCGGATCTCGGCGGCGCAGAAAAGCTGCGCAGCATGGGCGTTCCCGTGCGCACGCTGATGGACTTTCCCGGCCATTGAACGCAAAGGCCCCGGAGCGGGCCGGGGCCAATTTCTGCTCGCTTCGGTGAGCCGGCGTTGGCGGCCCTCACATGTTCGGGTAGTTCGGCCCGCCGCCGCCTTCGGGCGCGGTCCAGACAATATTCTGGTTGGGGTCCTTGATGTCGCAGGTTTTGCAGTGGACGCAATTCTGCGCATTGATCTGGAAGCGGGGGCCGTCCGGGTCCTCCACCCATTCATAGACGCCGGCCGGGCAGTAGCGGTTGGACGGGCCGGCGAACACGTCGTGCTCGGACGCCTTCTGGAGCGCCATGTCCTTCACCTTGAGGTGGATCGGCTGATCCTCCTCGTGATTGGTGTTGGAGATGAAGACCGAGGACAGCTTGTCGAAGGTCAGCACGCCGTCGGGCTTTGGATAAGCGATGGGCTTGCACTGCGCTGCCGGCTTCAGGCTCGCCGCGTCGCTCTTGCCGTGCTTCAGCGTGCCGAACAGCGAAAAGCCGAGCGTGTTGGTCCACATGTCCAATGCGCCCAGCGGAATGCCCACAAAGGTGCCGAACTTGGACCAGAGCGGCTTCACATTGCGCACTTTGTGGAGGTCCTGCCCCACCGCCGAGCCGCGCCAGCTCGCCTCGTAGGCGGCCAACTCGTCCTGGGCGCGCCCTTCGGCGAGAGCATTGGCCAGATGGTCCGCCGCGAGGATGCCCGAGAGCATCGCATTGTGGCTGCCCTTGATGCGCGGCACGTTCACGAAGCCCGCCGCGCAACCCACCAGCACGCCGCCGGGGAAAGCGAGCTTGGGCACGGACTGCCAGCCGCCTTCCGTGATGGCGCGCGCGCCATAGGAAATGCGCTTCCCGCCCTCGAACGTGTCCTTGAAGAAGGGGTGCGTCTTGAACCGCTGGAATTCGTCGAAGGGCGACAAATAGGGATTCTGGTAGTTGAGGTGGACCACGAAGCCCACCATCACCTGCTCGTCTTCCATGTGATAGAGGAAGGCGCCGCCGCCGGTCTTGCCGTCGAGCGGCCAGCCGAAGGCGTGCTGGACCAGCCCGGGATGGTGCTTCTCCGGCTTCACCTTCCACAATTCCTTGAGGCCGATGCCGAATTTCGGCGGCTCGCGGCCCGCATCCAGCGCGAACTTTGCGATCAGTTGCTTGGTGAGATGGCCGCGCGCGCCCTCCGCGAACACCGTGTAGCGGCCGCGCAATTCCATGCCGCGGGTGAATTCGCCCTTGGGCGCGCCGTCCCGGCCAACGCCCATGTCGCCGGTCGCGACCCCGCGCACCGCGCCGGCCGTGTCATACAGGATCTCGGACGCGGCAAAGCCCGGATAGATCTCGACGCCAAGGCCCTCGGCCTTGGTGGCGAGCCACCGGCACACATTGCCGAGCGAACCGATATAATTGCCGTGATTGTTCATCAGCGGCGGCATGCCGAAATTGGGCAGGCGCACGCCGCCGGCGGGGCCGAGAAGATAGAAGCGGTCGTCATCGACCTGCGTCACCAGCGGCGCATCCGCGTCCGCCGACCAATCCGGGAACAGGGCATTGAGGCCGATAGGGTCGATCACCGCGCCTGACAGGATATGGGCCCCCACTTCGGAGCCCTTCTCCACGACGACGACGGAAATTTCCTCCCCCCGCTCGGCGGCGATCTGCTTGAGGCGGATCGAGGTCGCAAGGCCGCCGGGACCCGCGCCCACCACCACCACGTCGTAGTCCATGCCGTCCCGTTCGGGCAGTTCCACCTCTGACATTCCCGCGTCCTTGCGCATCAAACCATTCCCTGGAGTTCTTCCACGCTTGAAGGCGTCTGACAATTCGCTTTCCACCGCACCCGTCCGGCATGCGGAATCGCGGCGTGGCGCGGGATGCTTTAAGGTGGCGCCGGAATGACCGGAACCGTTACTCCTCCCTTGACCAACCTCGCCGACATCCTTGCGTTCCACCTGGATGCGGGAGTCGATGTGGCGCTCGAAGACGCGCCCGTGGATCGCTTCGCGCTGGCGGCCTCCGCGCGCGAGGCGAGGCCGGCGGCTGCGCCGGTGCCGGCGGGTGCCCCGCCACCTCGCCGGTCCGGGACGCAGGCCGCCCCGCACACGCCCCGCGCGCCGGCAGCACCGTCCGCTGCGATGCCGATTCCCAATCTTGCGGCGCAGCCCCCGGACGAAGCGGTGATGGCCGCGCGCGAGGCCGCGCGGAGCGCGGCGTCACTGGACGAATTGCGCAATATCCTGGAGCGGTTCGAGGGGTGCCCGCTGAAGCGCACCGCGACGCGGCTTGTCTTCGCGGATGGCAATCCCGCCGCCAAGGTGATGTTTGTTGGGGAGGCGCCCGGGCGCGACGAGGATGCGCAGGGCCTGCCCTTCGTCGGACGCTCGGGCAAGCTGCTGGACCTCATGCTCGGCGCCATCGGGCTGGATCGTGCCAGCGCCTATATCGCCAACGTCATTCCTTGGCGCCCGCCGGGCAACCGCACGCCGACCCCGCAGGAAACCGCCATCTGCCTGCCCTTCATCCGCCGGCAGATCGAGCTTGCCAATCCTGACATCCTTGTCTGCCTCGGCAACCCTTCCGCCCAGACCCTGTTGGGCGTCACCGAGGGGATCACCAAGACGCGCGGTCGGTTCTTTGCCTATGACACCGGGGCGCGGACCATCAAGGCGATCCCCACGTTTCATCCCGCCTATCTGCTGCGCACGCCGCTCGGCAAGCGCATGGTCTGGCGCGATCTGCTGGAGATCGAGGAAGCGCTGAAAGAGGGCGCCGGCCAATAAAAAACCCCTCCGCGAGGAGGGGTTTCTTTTCGCCGGAACGCAGACGGCCGGGTCAGGCCAACTCGCTCTCGCGCTTGCGCTCTTCGCGCTTGCGATCATTGGGGTCCAGCAGGCGCTTGCGCAGGCGGATGGACTTGGGCGTCACTTCCACCAGTTCGTCGTCCTGGATCCAGGCCAGCGCGCGCTCCAGCGTCATGCGGATCGGCGGGGTGAGGCGGACCGCCTCGTCCTTGGACGTGGTGCGGATATTGGTGAGCTGCTTGCCCTTCAGCACGTTCACTTCCAGGTCGTTGTCCCGGTTGTGAACGCCGACCAGCATGCCCTGATACACCTTCCAGCCGGGCTCGATCATCATCGGGCCGCGATCTTCCAGGTTCCAGAGCGCATAGGCCACCGCTTCGCCCGCCGCATTGGCGATGAGCACGCCGTTGATGCGGCCCGCGATCTCGCCCTTGTAGGGGGCATATTCGTGGAACAGCCGGTTCATGATGGCCGTGCCGCGCGTGTCGGTGAGCAGTTCCGACTGGTAGCCGATGAGGCCGCGGGTGGGGGCATGGAAGACGAGGCGCTGGCGGTTGCCGCCGGAGGGACGCATCTCCACCATGTCGGCGCGGCGCTCGGACATCTTCTGC
>JASBUY010000153.1 GCA_030147645.1 Aquabacter sp.
CCGTGGTGCGCACCGACACGTTCGACGAGGCCCTAAACCTGGTCAACACACACGAATACGGCAATGGCGCCGCGATCTTCACCAATGACGGCGGCACGGCGCGCGCGTTCGATTATGGCGTCGTCGCCGGCATGGTCGGCATCAATGTGCCGATCCCGGTTCCGATCGCCTATCACTCCTTCGGCGGCTGGAAGCGGTCCATCTTCGGGGATCGCAATGTCTATGGCCTGGAAGGCGTGGGCTTCTATACCCGCGTGAAGACCACCACCGCGCGCTGGCCCTCGGGCGTGCGCTCGGGCGCGGAATTCGTCATGCCGGTCCTGCGCTGAGGCGCACTTTGCCCGATGCGGGCGCGGCTCCCCCGGCGCCTGCTTTGGTCACGGCGGCGCGCGTTCCGGCGCACCTCCTGCGTCGGCACGGCGCGCCAGTCGGCGCGCTACGATTTCGGTCAGGGCGACGGAGATAATGCCAAAGGCGCCACCCACCAGCACGTTGGCCACCCGCTCCTCGGCGATGGCGCTGTCGCCGCCACAGAAGGCGGCCGCCAGCGCGATGAAGAAGCAGCGCGCGCCGAAACCGACCACATAGCGGTCAAAGGCAACGAGCGTGAGCACGGTGGCGAGCACCGCCAGACAATAGCCGATCCGGCTCTCCGGCAGGGCGAGCCCCACAAGCAGGCCCAGCGGTGCTCCCACGAGGGCACCGATCGCCCGCAGCTTCAATTTGCCGGCAGAGGCCGACAGGTCTCCCACGACAACGCTTGCCGCGGACCAGATCACCCATTGCCCCATGGCAAGGTCAAGGGCTTCCACCAGCGCCGCGGCGGCCAGCACGGCAAGGGCTGTCGCGATGGCAGGCACCAGCCAGTGCTCGGCGACCGGTCCATAAGCGGACACGGCAGCTTGGCGGCGCCCCCGGGCGTCCAGTACCTGGACGAGGCTGACCAGGCCCAGGACCAAAGGCGATAAGGCGATGATGGTCACGGCGTGGCGCATGGCCTCTGAGCCGTCATGCACTTCGCAGGCCAGATAGAGGCCCGGAATGAAGACCCAGCGGCCCATCGTGTTCAGACGATTGCCATAGCGCGTCACGGCCACCGTGAGGAATGCTGCGACAGCGGTGAGGCTCACAAATAGCGGCTTGACCGGCAGCGCGATGAAAAGCACGCCGAATGTCCCAAGAATGGCAAGGAATTGCAGGGCCAGATCTCGCACGCCGAGCTTGAGCTTGCGCGCCGGAATGAGGATGGAAATGGCGATCAGACTGAGGCCGAGCAGAGCCGTCTCCCGCAGGAAAAGGAACGCCGCCACCACCGGACCGGCGACCGCAATCACCGGCAGCAATTCGCCGACCTTCACCTCCCGCAGGATCCATGCCCGCAGCCCCTCGGGCGCGCCGCCATCCGGCCTTGCCATGATTCTCCCCGCCGCGCTTGCTGCCGCCGCCGTGCGGACACCGCGAGACTGCGGCAATCATCCCTGCAATCCAGCCAGTTGCGCAAGCGGATCGTCCTGCGCACAGCCTGCCTATTGAGCCTGCGAGGCACCTTGGAGATCATGCCGCCGCCAACAGGGAGGCCGCCGTGATCTATGCCATTCTTGCCTATCACGAGGAGCACATCGTGACGTCCTGGACGCCGGAGGAGGACGCCGCTCTGATGAACGCGCTTCTGAAGGTCCACGACGCCCATGTCCGCGCCGGCCATCTCGGGCCGGCGGCGCGCCTCGGCCCTACGGCAGAGGCAAAGACGCTGCGTGGTCCGGGGCCGGGAACCGTGCTGGACGGTCCCTTCGCCGAGACGAAGGAGCAATTGCTCGGCTTCTATTTGGTGGATTGCGAATCCATGGAGGCTGCGCTCGGCTTCGCGCGCGACCTGAAGCGGGTCAATCCCACCGCCGTCTATGAAATCCGCCCCGCCCCGCTTTTCATTCCCGGCGCGCCGCTGGGCAGCGGCGCCTGAGCTTCTGCAGGACGGCAAGGGAATCAGAACCGGATCTGGATCTGGCCCGTCACCGCATTCTCCGCCGCGGTGGCGGCGATCTGCCCGTCATAACGCACGCTGAACAAGGCTTGAGGGGCGAAGGCATAGGACAGGCTCGCGCCGAGGATTGCCGCGTCCGTCGCGATCGGCACGCCCCAGATGGGGAAGCTCGCCGAGCCGCTGGCATAGGCCATCTGGGTTTCCGGCGTCGTGTCTCCGAACGCGTGCCGCCAGCCCAGCGTGAAATTGGACGTCAGCGGCCGGCCCGCGAGGTCCAGCGTGCTTCCGGCGCGCAGGCCGAGCGTGGTGTAGACGGTGTCCATCGCCTCGGAACGGAAGGCGAGGGCGGAACTGGACCCGCTCTCCGTGCCCGAACCACCGTCGAGATGGACATAAGCGAGACCTGCGAAGGGCTGGAGCACGATGCCGGCGCTCGCCACCTCATAGCCCACTTCCCCGAACATCTGGCCGAGGCCGGCCGTATAATCGGCGCTGTTGGTGCCCAGATAGCCGGGGAAGGACACGGTGCGGCTCGTGCCGATATCGTGCCACGCGTAGCCGCCGCCCAATTGCAGCGACCATGCGCCGATGCGGGCGCCCG
>JASBUY010000162.1 GCA_030147645.1 Aquabacter sp.
TCTCGCTCGGCTCCGTGCTGCTGCTCGCCGCCATCGGCCTTGCCATCACCTTCGGCGTGATGGGCGTGATCAACATGGCCCATGGCGAGATGGTGATGATCGGCGCCTACACCACCTATGTGGTGCAGGAGATCATCCGCACCAGCGCGCCCCTCCTGTTCGGCTGGTCGCTGGCCATTGCGCTGCCGCTGGCCTTCCTCGTCACCGCCTTGGTGGGCATCCTCATCGAGCGCACGGTGATCCGCTTCCTCTATGGGCGTCCGCTGGAAACGTTGCTCGCGACTTGGGGCATTTCGCTCATTCTCCAGCAGGCGGTGCGCTCGGTCTTCGGGCCCACCAACAAGGAGGTGGGTTCGCCCTCCTGGATGTCCGGCTCTTTCGATATCGGCCAGATGGCCATCACCTATAACCGCCTCGCCATCATCATCTTCGCGCTGCTGGTGTTCTTCGCGCTGCTCCTCGTGCTTCGGCGCACCATGCTCGGCCTGTATGTGCGGGCCGTCACCCAGAACCGCCGCATGGCCGCCGCCATGGGCATCCGCACGGGGCGCATCGATGCGCTGACCTTCGGTCTCGGCTCCGGCATCGCCGGGATTGCCGGCGTCGCCCTCTCGCAGATTGACAATGTCAGCCCCAATCTCGGGCAGGGCTACATCATCGACAGCTTCATGGTTGTGGTGTTCGGCGGGGTCGGGAACCTCTGGGGCACGCTGGTTGCCGCCTTCGGGCTCGGCATCGCCAACAAGCTCCTGGAGCCGTTCGCCGGCGCGGTGCTCGGCAAGATCATCATTCTCGTCCTGATCATCCTGTTCATTCAAAAGCGCCCGCGCGGGCTGTTCGCGCTCAAGGGCCGGGCGGTGGAAGCATGAGCGGCGCCGGCATCATCGACCGCAAGGGCTGGTTCTTTATCGCCATCGTGCTGGGGGCCGCGGTTCTGGTGCCCGCCGCCAACCTCATGGTGCCCGAGGGCAGCCCACTGCATGTCTCGGACTATCTGGTCCCGCTGCTCGGCAAGTATCTGTGCTACGCGCTGCTGGCGGTCGCGGTGGATCTGGTCTGGGGCTATTGCGGCGTGCTCTCGCTCGGCCACGGCGCCTTCTTCGCGCTGGGCGGCTATGCCATGGGCATGTATCTGATGCGCCAGATCGGCCCGCGCGGCGTCTATGGAAATCCGGTCCTGCCGGATTTCATGGTGTTCCTGAACTACAAGGAACTCCCCTGGTTCTGGTGGGGCTTCGACTGGTTCCCCTTCGCGCTCGTCATGGTGCTGTTCGTGCCGGGCCTGCTGGCCTTCCTGTTCGGCTGGTTCGCCTTCCGCTCGCGCGTCACGGGCGTCTATCTCTCCATCATCACCCAGGCCATGACCTATGCGCTGATGCTGGCCTTCTTCCGCAACGACATGGGCTTTGGCGGAAACAACGGCCTCACCGACTTCAAGGACATTCTCGGCTTCTCCATCTCCGCCGACGGCACCCGCGCCGCCTTGTTCGCCGCCTCCGCTTTGGCGCTCGCGGGCGGATATGTGCTGTGCCGGGCGCTGGTCACGTCCAAATACGGCAAGGTGCTGGTGGCGGTGCGGGATGCGGAGAGCCGCACGCGCTTCATGGGCTATCGGGTGGAGAATTATAAGCTGCTGTGCTGGACCGTCTCCGCCATGCTGGCGGGCGTCGCCGGCGCGCTCTATGTGCCGCAAGTGGGTATCATCAATCCCGGCGAGTTCGCCCCGGCCAATTCCATCGAGGCGGTGATCTGGGTGGCGGTGGGCGGACGCGGGACGCTGGTGGGCGCCGCGCTCGGCGCGCTGTTGGTGAATGCCGGAAAGACCTGGTTCACGGGCCTGCTGCCCGAGGCCTGGCTGTTCGCCCTCGGCGCTCTGTTCGTGCTGGTGACACTGTTTCTGCCGCGCGGCGTGCTCGGGCTGTGGGACACCATCGCGGCCCGCCGCGCCAAGCCCTCCCAGCCCGCCGTTCCGGCGGCCAAGCCCGCGGAGTGAGGACGATGGAACCCATCACCCAATCGCTCCTCTATCTCGACAATGTCTCCGTGGTGTTTGACGGCTTCCGGGCGCTCAACGCCTTGTCGCTGACCATCGAGGAAGCCGAGATGCGCGCCATTATCGGCCCCAATGGCGCCGGCAAGACCACCATGATGGATGTCATCACCGGCAAGACCCGCCCCACCAAGGGCGAAGCCATGTTCGCGGGCATTCACGACCTCACCAAGCTGGACGAGGCCGCCATCGCCCAACT
Organism: Aquabacter sp.; assembly: GCA_030147645.1. GTDB lineage: Bacteria > Pseudomonadota > Alphaproteobacteria > Rhizobiales > Xanthobacteraceae > Aquabacter. Next base: position 2,250 of record JASBUY010000162.1, read on the forward strand.
CGGCATCGGCCGCAAATTCCAGACCCCCACCGTGTTCGACATGCACACGGTGGAGGACAATCTGCTGCTCGCGCTGAAGGAAGACCGGCGCGCCTTCGCCAACATCTACTGGCGCCACACGGCGCGGGAGAAGGAGCGCATCGAGGCGCTGCTGGAGCGCATCCGCATGACCGACCAGCGGCACCGAAAGGCGGCCGAACTCTCTCATGGCCAGAAGCAATGGCTGGAGATCGGCATGCTGCTGGCGCAGGAGCCGCGCCTGCTTCTGGTGGACGAGCCCGCCGCCGGCATGACCGACCAGGAAACCGCCGACACCGCCGAGCTTCTGCGCGACATCGCCAAGACCCAGTCCGTGGTGGTGGTGGAGCACGACATGCAGTTCGTGCGCGACCTCGGCGTGAAAGTGACCGTGCTGCACGAGGGCTCCGTCCTGGCCGAGGGCTCCCTCGACCAAGTGAGTTCCAACGAGCGCGTGATCGAAGTCTATCTGGGGAGGTGAGGATGCCCGTGTCCTGCGCGCCTTCTCCCGAACGGCAAGCTCCCTCTCCTGCTTGCGGGGGAGGGATGGGGAGGGGGCCGCGTCGCGCCAGCGATGCGGTGCACCTGCCGCAATCCTCAGCCTCCTTTCCGCTTTCCGACGTTCCTTTCCCCCTCCCAACCCTCCCCCGCAAGCGGGAGAGGGCTTCGGCGGCGGCCATGGAGGCCACCCATGCTTAAGGTTGAAAACCTCGACCTCTATTACGGCGCCGCCCACACGCTGCGGAAAGTCTCGCTGGAGGCGCGGCCGGGGCAGGTGACGTGCGTGCTCGGGCGCAACGGGGTCGGCAAGACCTCGCTGCTGCGCGCCATCGTCGGCCAGAGGGCGATCGCCGGCGGCTCGATTAATTTCGACGGGCGGGACATCACCCGCCTGCCGACGCCGGACCGGGCCGCGCTCGGAATCGGCTTCGTGCCCCAGGGGCGCGAGGTGTTCCCGCTGCTTTCGGTGAAGGAAAATCTCGAGACCGGATTTGCCCGCCTCGCCCGCAAGGACAAATATGTGCCGGACGAGATTTTCGAGCTGTTTCCGGTGCTGAAATCCATGATGGGCCGGCGCGGCGGCGATCTTTCCGGCGGGCAGCAGCAGCAATTGGCCATCGGCCGCGCTTTGGTGACGCGTCCGCGCCTGCTGGTGCTGGACGAGCCGACCGAGGGCATCCAG
>JASBUY010000170.1 GCA_030147645.1 Aquabacter sp.
TCGTGGCCCGCGATGCGGTCTTTCCCTCCTTGAGGGCAAGCAGCAAGAAGCAGGCGCTTCAGGAACTGGCGCAGCACGCTGCGGTGCTCATCGGTCGTGATCAGCGCGAAATCTTCGAGACGCTCCTGCAGCGGGAGCGTCTCGGATCTACGGGCGTCGGCAATGGCATCGCCATTCCCCACGGCAAGCTGCCGCGACTGGACAAGCTGTTCGGCGCCTTCGCCCGGCTGGAAAAGCCCATTGATTTCGAAGCGTTAGACGGCGAGCCGGTCGATCTGGTCTTCCTGCTTCTCGCGCCCGAAGCCGCCGGCGCGGACCATCTGAAGGCGCTCGCCCGCGTGGCCCGCATGCTGCGGGATCCCAGCATCGCCGACAAGCTCCGTGGCACCCGCGACGCGGCCGCCATCCACGCGGTGCTCACCACCTCGCCCGCTTCAGACGCCGCGTAGAGCAAGACATAGCTCGACCGGCTGTCAGAAGGCGTGAGTTTGATCCACCGGCCGCACGATACGGTATTAAATTACCTCTGCCCGCTCCGGCTATTTTCCGATACGAACGCCCCCTCCGCCCGGCACGGCGCCGCTGCGATCTGGCGCGTGCCGCCGGAGGGCGATGTCAGTGGACGCTGACCGTGGTCAGTTCATGCTCGGAGGCATTGGCGAGGGCCGCTTCGCGGCTGTCGGTGAGCATGATGGGCGTGCCATCGGCCGCGTGCAGCGTGAAGAGGGTCAGGCCCGGGGCGATTTCAGGCGCCTGGGGGAACAGCCGCTGCACATCCTCGGAGCGGATGGTGCGCACATAGGCCAGTTCGCCGCCGCCCAGCGCCGCAAGCGCTTCGGGGCTGATGGTGATGCTGTCGTTGAACTTTTCCGTATTCATGGTGGCAACCCTTTCTTCCCGCTCCGTCGCTGTGCTCCCCGTCAGGAACGCGAAACGATATCAATACGTTTCGCCAACCTGGTCGGTTCAGGTCTCACGAGGTCGATGGACAGGAGGCCGTTGCGCAGTTCGGCGCCGAGCACGTTCATGCCTTCGGCCAACACGAAAGTGCGTTGGAACTGCCGGGCCGCGATTCCCCGGTGGAGGAATATCCGGGGCTCGCCATCCTCGGCCTGTCGGCCGCGAATGGTCAGCTCCTTCTCTTCGAGGGCGACTTCAAGCTCATCCGGACCAAAACCCGCCACCGCCAGCGTGATACGCAGGCGCAGGGGGGCGTCCGGTGCGGCGTCGATCCTCTCCACATTGTAGGGAGGATATCCGTCCGCGCTCTTGGCGACCCGGTCGAGCGTCCGCTCGACTTCGTCAAAGCCCAGCAGGAACGGGCTCGACAGCGAAGAGATCCGCGACATGTGCCAAAGTCCTCATCAAGCGACTTTGCGGTGACACGGCGCGATCCAATCCGGACCCCGCCCATCGGAGCCCTGCAAGGCACCCCGACGCTTTCGCATATGGGGAGCATCCTTCCACCCCGCAAGACTGCCACGGGAGCGTTGCGTGAGGGTGGCGGTATCAATCCCCCGTGTAGGGCGCCGGGCGGGTCCGTCCGGCCCGGCCGCCGCCTGCGCTCACGCCGCCCGGCGTGGGCCCACCTCGTGGCGGGGCACGAAGCTCTCGGCGCTGGCGGCCAGCCATTCGGCCGCATAGGGGGTCTCGTCCGGCGCTTCTACCAGGGAGAAGGGGGCGATGAAAGGATAGAGCCGATCCAGCGGCCGCACCTCGATCGGGCTAACCCGATGCCAGACATGGTGCGGCAGCAAGTCGGAGGGATGGCTGAGGCCCGCCGCCGCCACCAATTCTGCCAGCGCCTCCACCGTCTGGCGCTGGAAATGGGCCACGCGATGGGCCTTGTCCGGCACCACCAGGCCCCGCTGCAAGTGGGGGTCGTTGGTGGTCACGCCGGTGGGGCAGAGGCCGGTGTGGCAGCGCAAGGATTGCACGCAGCCGAGCGAGAACATGAAGGCGCGCGCCGCGTTGCACCAGTCGGCGCCGATGGCCATATTGGCGGCCATGGAGAAGCCGGAGGTGACCTTGCCGCTGGCGGCGAGACGCACCTCCCCCCGCAAACCCGCGCCCACCAAGGCATTGCGCATCAGCACCAGGCCCTCGCGCAGCGGCATGCCCACATGGTCCGCCAGTTCGCGCGGGGCGGCGCCGGTGCCGCCTTCCGAGCCGTCCACCACCACGAAATCCGGGCGGATGCCGGTGGCCAGCATGGCCTTGACGATGGCGAAGGTCTCGCTGGGGTGGCCGACGCACAGCTTGATGCCCACCGGCTTGCCGCCGGATAGGGCGCGCAGGCGGGCGACGAATTCCATCATCTCAATGGGCGTGTTGAAGGCCGGGTGGCGGGAGGGGGAAATACAGTCCTCACCCATGGGAATGCCGCGGGTCTCTGCGATTTCCGGCGTCACCTTGGCGGCGGGCAGAACCCCGCCGTGACCGGGCTTGGCGCCTTGGCTCAGCTTGATTTCGATCATCTTCACCTGGTCGTTCGCCGCCCGTTCGGAGAAGCGCTCGGGGGAGAAGGAGCCGTCGCGGTTGCGGCAGCCGAAATAGCCCGAGCCCAGCTCCCAGACGATGTCGCCGCCATGGATGCGATGATAGGGCGAGAGGCCGCCCTCGCCGGTGTCGTGATAGAAGCCGCCCTGCTTGGCGCCGAGGGTCAGCGCCTCGATGGCATTGCGGCCCAGGGAGCCGAAGCTCATGGCGGAGATGTTCAGCACCGCCGCCGAATAGGGCTTGGTGCATTGCGGCCCGCCCACGGTGACCCGGAAAGGCTCCTTGGCCACCGGCATGGGGGCGAGAGAATGGGTCATCCATTCATATTCGCTGGAATAAGCGTTGAGCTGCGTGCCGAACGGCTGGCGATCTTCCTCGCCCTTGGATCTGGCATAGATCAGGCTGCGATCGCTGCGTGGATAAGGCCGGCCTTCCTCATCGCCTTCGACGATATACTGGCGCAGATAGGGCCGCAGCGCCTCGAATAGCCAGCGCATCGAGCCGATCAGCGGATAATTGCGCAGCAAGGAGTGGTGCGGCTGCACCATGTCGAACACGCCGATCGCCACCAGCGGCACCGCGGCACAGAATAGCCAGAGCCAGGCCTGATGGCTGGTGAAGGAGAGGATCAGGCCCAGCAGCGCAATGGCCAGGACGATGAAGAAGGCGCTGTAGCGCCGCAGCCAGAGCACCGTGCCGGGTTCGAGAGCGCCGGACATTGTTGTTTCCCCCGCAGGATTTATCTGCGCCGGAGGTTAGGCGGGCGCGACCGGAGGCACAAGGGCGCTGCCCTGCCTCCAACCGGCCGCCGGCCGCTCCGCCGCGCCATGTGTGTGAGACACAGTGGCTGATGTGTGAGACAGGAATTCCCCGCCTGTTCCGGGCGAAGTCCCCGGAATTCCGCCCCATGACCCCGAATGGCACATGCACGCAAATGTGTCGCGTGACACGCTGTTCCAATCCACCGGAGATGGCGTGCGATGCCCCGCTCAGGCCACTTCGGCGGGGGCGGCGAAGGCGCCGGCCAGGTCGCGCAGCACCGGGATCTGCCCAGGCAGCTCGCTCCAATAGCGGCGGTGCAGTTCCAGGTTGACCACGGCGCCCGGCGCCAGGGTGCACTGGCGGGTGACCTCACTCCAGGGGATGTCGCCCCAGCCGAGCGGCAGGTGCAGATCACCTTCGCCCAGGCCCAGGCGCTCGGCATCGTCGATGGCCCAGCTCTCCAGCGCCCGGCCGAAGCTGTCGTGCACATGCACATGCTTGGCGAAGGGGGCCAGCGCCACCAGTTCCGGCAGCAGCGGCACGCGGGCGTCGGTGCAGCGCAGATAAGCGTGGCTCACGTCGAGCGTGGCGCGCACATGCGGGTGATCGAGGGATTCCAGCTCGGCGGCGAGGCG
>JASBUY010000175.1 GCA_030147645.1 Aquabacter sp.
CAGCTTCACCCAGTTCGTGCCGGGCCATGTCCATCTGAAGGATCTGGGCCAGCTGGTCGCGGCCGAAGTCGAGGCAGCCGGCGGCATCGCCAAGGAATTCAACACCATCGCGGTGGATGACGGCATCGCCATGGGCCATGACGGGATGCTCTATTCCCTGCCCTCGCGCGAGATCATCGCCGACAGCGTGGAATATATGGTCAACGCGCATTGCGCCGACGCCATGGTCTGCATTTCCAATTGCGACAAGATCACGCCCGGCATGCTGATGGCCGCCATGCGCCTCAACATCCCGGCCGTGTTCGTCTCGGGCGGCCCCATGGAGGCCGGTAAGGTTCTGCTCTCCACCGGCGAGAAGAAGGTGGATCTGGTGGACGCCATGGTCGCCGCCGCCGACGACCGGGTGAGCGATGAAGACGTGAAGGTGATGGAGCGCTCAGCGTGCCCCACCTGCGGCTCCTGCTCGGGCATGTTCACCGCCAATTCCATGAACTGCCTCACCGAGGCGCTGGGCCTGGCCCTGCCCGGCAACGGCTCGGTGCTCGCCACCCACGCCGACCGCGAGCGCCTGTTCGTGGAAGCCGGCCACCTGATCGTCGATCTCGCCCGCCGCTATTACGAGCAGGAGGATGGCAGCGTGCTGCCGCGCGCCGTCGCCTCGTTCAAGGCGTTCGAGAACGCCATGACGCTCGACATCTCCATGGGCGGCTCCACCAATACCGTCCTGCATCTGCTGGCCGCCGCCCATGAGGGCGAGGTGCCCTTCACCATGGCCGACATCGACCGCCTGTCGCGCAAGGTGCCGGTGCTCTGCAAGGTCGCGCCGGCTGTGGCCAATATCCATATGGAGGACGTCCATCGCGCGGGCGGCATCATGGCCATCCTCGGCGAACTGGACCGGGCGGGGCTGATCCATAACGAGTTGCCCACCGTCCATGCCCCGAGCCTTGCCGACGCGCTGGAGCGCTGGGACGTGACGCGCACCAAGAGCGAGCAGGTGCAGACTTTCTATCGCGCCGCGCCGGGCGGGGTGCCGACCCAGGTGGCGTTCAGCCAGTCGCGCCGCTGGGACGATCTCGACCTCGACCGCGAAGCGGGCGTGATCCGCAATGCCGCCCACGCCTATTCGCAGGATGGCGGGCTCGCCGTGCTCTACGGCAACATCGCCGAGGACGGCTGCATCGTGAAGACGGCGGGCGTGGACGCCTCCATCCTCACCTTCACCGGCCGCGCGCGCGTGTTCGAGAGCCAGGACGCAGCCGTGGAGGCCATCCTCTCCACCGGCAAGATCGTGCCCGGCGATATCGTGCTGATCCGGTATGAGGGACCGCGTGGCGGCCCCGGCATGCAGGAAATGCTCTATCCGACCTCCTATCTGAAGTCGAAGGGCCTCGGAAAGGCCTGCGCGCTGGTGACGGACGGGCGCTTCTCGGGCGGCTCGTCGGGCCTGTCCATCGGCCATGTCTCGCCGGAAGCCGCCGAAGGCGGGGCCATCGGCCTCGTGGAAGAGGGCGACGTCATCGCCATCGACATTCCGAACCGCTCCATCAGCCTGCAGGTGCCCGACGACGTGCTCGCGGCGCGGCGCGCGGCCATGGAGGCCAAGGGTGACGCGGCCTGGATGCCGGCGGCGCGCAAGCGCGCCGTGTCCCAGGCTCTCCAGGCCTATGCGGCGCTCACCACCTCCGCCAGCCGCGGCGCGGTGCGCGACGTCAAAGCGCTGAAGCGCTCCTGAACGGCCGGGGCGCCGCGAGCGCGGCGCCCCGTTCGCCTCACTTCTTCAGCGAGATGTGGCTCGTGTGGTCCTTGTGGAAGAAGTGGATGTCGAGGGTGCGCATGAAGGTCTGCAAGCCCGCATCCTGGATCGGCAGCAGATAGGCATCCTCGCCGCTCTCGTTGAAATGGGCATGCCACCAGCCCGGCGGGGTGACGAAGGCCGAGGCCTCGTCCCAGTCCGCGCGAATGGGATTGACGATATTGCCCTCGCCGTCCAATTCCTCCCCCAGAAGGCTGTAGCAGCCGGGCTTGCAGGAAATGATCAGGTCCAGCGCCACCGATTGATGACGGTGCGGCAGTTGGACCGCGCCCTTGGGCAGCACGCCATACATGGCCCATAGGACGTGGGTCACGGTCTCGGTCATGGCGCATTGCGCATTGGCGAGCAGCACGCTGACCCGGCTTCTGTTCTTGGCTTCGGGATCGTTGCGGATCGCGCTCAGCTGGTTGTCCTCGTCCTCGTGACGATAGAGGGTCGGACGGAAGCGCGGCGTGTGCGCGCGCACGCCGAGATAGGTCAGCAGCGGCTGATCATGCACCCAATAGAGGACGCTGTCGGTCTTCGCCACATGGCTCGCCTGGCCGAGCGGAAGGGTGAAGAGGTCGTGCGTCTCCCAGGACAGGCTGTCGCCGCCGATCAGCGTGTCGCCCTCGCCCTGGATCACGAAGAACAGTTCCGAGGTGGCATTCACCGATGTCTCAATGCGATCCCCCGCATTGATGCGGATGAAGTTGGCGCACAGATTGGGGCTGGTGGCCGGCGCGGGGCAGAGCAGTTTTTCGCTGAGATCGAGCGGGATGATGCGGCTCGGCCCGTCCTGGTGGAGCGCCTTGTCGAAGGTTCCGATCGGGCATTTCGGCGTGGCGTGCCCGATGGGATTGGCGGCCTTGCTATATTCGAAATAGCGGGCATCCGCCGTCCATTTTTCGCGGCTCATGAAGCGTCCCCCTTCTGCGTCCGTTGGGCGGGCGAATGGCGTTCGCCCGCCTATGTCGGTATTAAAATAACGACAAACGTGACATCGGCATGATCAATACTGCCGCAAAGGAAGCTGACCGGACGGTTTCTTTTTGGGACGGTTCCAACTTTAGCGGCAGGCCAATTGCCCATTGGCGTTGGCAATGTCGCGGCCGGCGCACCAGCCGGGGGAGATGGAGCTTTCGATCCAGCGTCCGTTGCTGTCCTGGCAGGTGGCCTTCAGCCAGCCGCCCCACAGCTTGATGTCCCGGCAGGTGCCCATATAGGTGCCCATGGGCGGGCGATCGCCGGAAAAGCTTGAGCCGGGCGAGCCGACCGTACCGCCCGCGCGCGGCCGGCAGGCGAGCTTGCCATTGTCATTAACGATCTCGCCGCTGGTGCACCAGGCGATGGCGGTGGTGGACTCCACCCAGCGCCCGCTATTGTCCCGGCAGGTCGCCTTGAGCCAGCCGGCCACTTCGCGCACGTCCTGGCAGCTCTGGAGATAGCTGCCCATGGGCACGGACTGGGCGGCGGCGGGCAGAGCGCTGCAGGTCATGGGGGCGGCGAGCGCGAGCATGACCAGCCTAAGCTGGCGAGACAAAGACATGGCTGAAAATCCCTTTTGGGTCGCAATGCCGCCACCATGGCGCGGCCCGCACGAGCCGGCAATATGGCCGCGCGCGGGCGGTGCCATCGACACACCCCGCCCCCTCCGCTAAAACGCGCCACCTTCATTCCGAGCGCCTGCCTCCATGACCATCCGCCTGCACCAGGGCGACCTGCCCGCCAATTTCGTTGCCGCGCCGGTCGTCGCCATCGATACCGAGACCCTCGGCCTCAATCCCCACCGCGACCGGCTCTGCCTCGTCCAGCTCTCCAATGGCGATGGCAGCGCGGACCTGGTGCAGATCCCGCGCGGCGCCTCGGCGCAGAGCGCGCCCAATCTGGTGCGGATGCTGGCCGACCCGAAGGTGGAAAAGCTGTTCCATTTCGGGCGGTTCGACATCGCGGTGCTGGCCCACACATTCGGCGTGGTCACAAGCCCGGTCTTCTGCACCAAGATCGCCTCGCGGCTGACCCGCACCTATACCGACCGGCATGGCCTGAAGGATCTGGTGCGCGAACTGCTCGGCGTGGATCTCTCCAAGCAGCAGCAAAGCTCCGACTGGGCGGCGCAGGACCTGTCCGAGGCGCAGCTCCATTATGCTGCCTCGGATGTGCTCTATCTTCATGCCTGCAAGGAGAAGCTCGACGCCATGCTGGCGCGGGAAGGGCGCACGCAAATGGCGCGCGCTTGCTTCGATTTCCTGCCCACCCGGGCCGCGCTCGACCTCGCGGGCTGGCCCGAGGAGGATATCTTCGCCCATTCGTGAGGGCGCGGCCGGGTTGCGTTCCCGGCCGGTTCCGGACCATCCTGCGGCCCGCAAAGGGAATACATGACGCAGACCGCTTCGCCGGACCATGACGCCCGGCGCACCGCCTCGACCTTCACCCGGCGCGGCGCCCCGGACTATGCGCGCGCGCACCGGCACAGCCGCTTCGTGCGCTTCGTAAAGCGGGCGCTGCCGGCCGTGCTCCTGCTCGCGCTGGTGGTGCTCATTGCCCTGCCCATCGCCCGGCAATTGACCGCCGTGATCGAACTGCCCTTCGAGGTGGGCTCGCTGCACCTCTCGGGCACCCGGCTCACCATGGAAGTGCCCAAACTCTCCGGCTTCACGGACGATGGGCGCGCCTATCGCGTGAATGCCGCCACCGCGTCCCAGGACCTCACCAATCCGGACATCCTGGACCTGACGCAGGTGGATGCCTGGATGGAGCTGGCCAACAAGAACTGGGCCTCCGTGAAGTCGCCGGAAGGCTCGGTGGATACCAAGCGCCAGGTCATCTGGCTGCGCGACGGCGTGGATCTGGCGAGCGGGACAGGCTATGCGGGCCGCCTCAAGGATGCCGAGGTGGACACCAAGGCTGGCTCGGTGGTGACCAACAACCCTGTGGTGCTGACCTATAAGGACGGCAAGCTGGTGGCCGACCGCATGACCGTGACCGACCGCGGCAACCGCGCCTTCTTCGAGGGCCATGTGCAGCTCGATTTCCGCATGACCGACCTGCCGGACCGCCAGAACGCGCCGGGGGGCACAGGCTCGCCAGCGCCGGCGGCGCCCGCCAAGCCGGCGCCCACCAATGCGGCGCCGGCCAATGTGGCACCCGCGAAACCCTTACCCGCCAATGCGGGCCAGCCCGCCACTGCCGCTCCCAAGCCGACACAGGCGCTCCCGCCCCCCATGCAGATCGTGCCAGCCCAGAGCGCGCCCGCCACCGCCCCCAGCAAGCCCACCGGAGCGACCCGATGATCGTGATGAAATCCGCCCTCGCCCCGATGCTGGCCCTGGGCCTTTGCCTGACCATGCCAACGGGTTCGGCGCTGGCGCAGGCGGCGGGCCAAGGCAATGTACCCAACGCGCTCCAGGGCTTTGCCGCCAATCGCGACCAGCCGGTGCGCATCACCTCCAACACGCTGGAGGTGCGCGACAAGGACAAGATCGCGGTATTCGCCGGAAACGTGGTGGTGGTGCAGGGCGACACGACCATGCGCAGCCCCGAACTTTGGGTGTTCTACGAGGGCAATGCCGCCCCCATGGACAACCAGCCCCAGAGCACCAGTTCCATCAAGCGCTTGGAAGCCAAGGGCGGCGTCGTTGTTCAGACCAAGGAACAGACGGCAACCGGCGACACCGGCATCTTCGAGATGAAGAGCAACACGGTGACTCTGACCGGCAAGCCCGTTGTGCTCACCCAGGGCCCGAACGTGGTGCGCGGCCAAAAGCTGACCGTGGATCTCATCACCGGCGTTTCGCGCATCGAAGGCGGGCGCGTGGAAAGCTTGATCGTGCCGGGCAGCGTGAAGCCGCCGGAGGGCGCGGCGGCGCCGGCGCCCCGGCGCTGATGCCAGCCGTGCGTTCGTGGGGCGAGGCGTAGTGTCGCGCTTCGCGCCTTTTGCGATCGGCCCGAATATTGCATGTTGCAAAGATCGCCCACTCGGGAAAAACTGACCCCGATCGAGGCTGGGCCTGTGCCGTAAAATGCGGCAGGGTGCCCGCTTCCGAAGGACGCTATCGAACTTATTGCACTGCACCTAGGTCGGTAAAGCGTTCTTTGCCCCGAATGAGGGCTCAGGTCCCGGCGGCGCCCTTTGCCGCGCGGGCCTCGCCCTCGATCCATTCGCGGATTGGGCTGGCGGCGCACACCCGCGCCGCGCCTCATCCGCGCGAGCGGAGGCGTTGGCTTGAACGTGCTAGGCATTTTCGGTTCGCGGTCGAAATCCCCTGTGGGCGCTCGGGATGAGGACGCCCTGTGGGAGGAGGACGCGGCCGAGGAGACCCTCTATGAGGGCGATGATGGCGCGGACCTCGGCTATGGCGTGCCCCATGCAGCGCAGGAAGAGGTGTCGCTCGCTGCCTATGACCTGAAGAAGAGCTATGGCGGCCGCCAGGTGGTGCGCGGCGTCAGCGTCAATGTGCGGCGCGGCGAGGCGGTGGGCCTGCTTGGGCCCAATGGCGCAGGCAAGACCACGGTCTTCTACATGATTACCGGCCTTGTGAAGGCGGAAGCCGGGCGCATCATGCTGGAGGGGCACGACGTGACCCCCATGCCCATGTATCAGCGCGCGCGCCTTGGCATCGGCTATCTGCCGCAGGAAGCCTCCATCTTTCGGGGCCTGTCGGTGGAGGACAATATCCTCGCCGTGCTGGAGGTCTCCGAGAAGAACCGCAAGAAGCGGCGCGAGGAAGTGGACGCGCTGCTGGAAGAGTTCAAGATCACTCATGTGCGCAAGTCGCCCTCCATCGCTCTGTCGGGCGGCGAGCGGCGGCGCGTGGAAATCGCCCGCGCGCTGGCGAGCCGCCCTTCCTTCATGCTGCTGGACGAGCCCTTCGCCGGCATCGACCCCATCGCGGTGGGCGACATCCAGGCGCTGGTGCGCCACCTCACCACGCGCGGCATCGGCGTGCTGATCACCGACCACAATGTGCGCGAGACGCTGGGCCTGATCGACCGGGCCTATATCATCCATTCCGGCGCGGTGCTGATGGAGGGCGACCGGGATTCGGTGGTGAACAACGCCGATGTGCGGCGCCTCTATCTCGGCGAGGAATTCCGCCTATGAGCGCGCCCGCGCACATTACGGGGGAGACCGGCTAATGGCGCTCGGCCCCCGCATGGAGTTCCGCCAGACCCAGTCTTTGGTGATGACGCCGCAGCTGATGCAGGCCATCAAGCTGCTGCAATTCTCCAACCTGGAACTGGCGGCCTATGTGGAGGCCGAACTGGAGCGCAATCCTTTGCTGGAGCGCGCTGCGGAGGAGCCGGAGATCGAGATTCCCGGCATGCGCGAGGAGCCCCCGGCCCCGCCGCCCAGCGAGGATGCGCGGGCGGGCGACTGGATGGAGGCGGGCGAGGACCCAAGCCGGGCCGCCATGGAAGCGCGGCTCGACACCGATCTTGGCAATGTCTTTCCCGACGATGCCCCCTCCCCCGGCGCGGGCGCCTCTTCCACCACCGGCTCGCTCTCGGACTGGAGCGGGGGCGAGCGCGGCGAGGACTATAATCCCGAAGCCTTCCTCGCCACCCAGACCACGCTCGCGGACCACCTAGAGGCGCAACTGGCGGTGGCGGTGAGCGACCCGGCGCTGCGCCTCATCGGGCTTAATCTCATCGGCCTCATCGACGAGACGGGCTATTTCACGGGCGACCTCGCCCAGGTCGCGGACCTGCTCCAGGCGGATATCGCCGACGTGGAGCGGGTGCTCGCCTTGATCCAGACCTTCGAGCCCTCGGGCGTCGGGGCGCGCAGCCTGTCGGAATGCCTCGCCATCCAGTTGCGCGAGCGCGACCGGTGCGATCCCGCCATGCAGGCGCTGCTCGCCCATCTCGAATTGCTGGCACGCCATGACCGCAATGCCCTCAAGCGGGTATGCGGCGTGGATGCGGAAGACCTCGCGGACATGATCGCGGAGATCCGCCGACTCGATCCAAAGCCCGGCCTCGTCTTCGGCTCCACCGTGGTCCATCCCGTGGTGCCCGACGTCTTCGTGCGGCCGAGCCCGGAAGGCGGCTGGCTGGTGGAACTGAATTCCGACACCCTGCCCCGCGTGCTGGTCAACCAGACCTATCACGCGACGATCGCCCGCACCGCGCGCTCCAGCGCCGACAAGACTTTCCTCGCCGACTGCCTGCAGAGCGCCAGTTGGCTGACGCGCTCGCTGGACCAGCGCGCGCGCACCATTCTGAAGGTCGCGAGCGAGATAGTCCGCCAGCAGGAGGCCTTTCTCGATCACGGGGTGCGCCATCTGCGCCCGCTGAACCTGCGCACCGTGGCGGACGCCATCGGCATGCATGAATCCACCGTGTCGCGGGTGACCTCCAACAAATACATTTCCACGCCGCGCGGCGTGCTGGAGCTGAAGTTCTTCTTCTCCTCCGCCATCGCCGCCTCGGGCGGGGGCGAAGCGCATTCGGCCGAGGCCGTGCGCCACCGCATCAAGGCGCTGATCGACGCGGAAGGCGCCGACGACATCCTTTCCGACGACACGCTGGTTCAAAAACTCAAAGCAGAAGGCATCGACATCGCGCGGCGCACCGTCGCCAAATACCGGGAGAGCATGAATATCGCCTCCTCGGTGCAGCGCCGGCGCGAAAAGCAGGCCCTGCGGCCGGAAAGCGCCGACGCCTGACGGGCGGGCCTAAACGGGCGGCGTGCCGTTGCGCGCCAGAACCGCACCGGCCAGATAGAGCGACCCGCAGATCAGGACGCGCGGCGGCGGGGAGAGCGGGTAGGCGGTGAGCCCGTCGAGTGCCGCCTCCACGTCCCGCGCCACCGAGGCGGAGAAGCCGAGATGGGCGGCGGCGGCCGCCAGATCCTCCGGCGCCATGCCCGCTTCGCTTTGGGGCACCGGAACCGCGATCACCTCGCGGGCGAGCCCGACGAAATGGGCGAGGAAGGCCGACACGTCCTTGGCCGCCAGCATGCCCACCACCAGGACCAGCGGGCGGGGATAGCGCTCCTCCAACTCCGCGAGCGCGCCCGCGACCACCGCGCCGCCGCCGGGATTATGCCCGCCGTCCAGCCAGAGTTCGGCGCCCTCGGGCGCATGGGCGATCAGGGTGCCGGCCGGCAAGCGCTGCATGCGGGCCGGCCAGTCGGCGCCGCGAATGCCCGCTTCCAGCGCGGCGGCGGTGACCGGAAAGCGCCGCGCCGCCCGCAAGGCGGCGACCGCGAGCCCGGCATTGCCGATCTGGTGCGCGCCGACAAGGCGGGGCCGGGGCAGGTCCAGCAGGCCGTCCTCGTCCGCATAGACGAGCCGGCCGCTCTCCTCGTGGACGCTCCAGTGTTGGCCGCAGGCGAACAGCGGGGCGCGCTGGCGCGCGGCTGCGCGCTCGATCACCGCGAGGGCCTCGGGCGTCTGCTCGGCCACGACCACCGGGACATTGCGCTTGATGATGCCCGCCTTCTCCCCGGCAATGGCGGAGAGGGTCGGGCCTAAGAATTCCACATGGTCGATGGAGATGGGCGTGATGACGCTCGCCACGGGCGCGTCAATCACATTGGTCGCGTCGAGCCGCCCGCCAAGGCCCACTTCCAGCAGCAGGACATCGGCAGGAACGTCCGCGAACAGCAGGAAGGCGGCGGCGGTGGTGATCTCGAACAAGGTGATCGGCGCGCCGTCATTGGCGGCGGAGGCCCGCTCCAGCGCCTGCGAGAGCGCCGCATCGCTCACGAGTGAACCGGCAAGGCGGATGCGCTCGTTGAAGCGCACCAGATGGGGCGAGGTATAGACATGCACGCGCAGCCCCACCGCCTCCAGCATGGCGCGCAGGAAGGCGAGCGTGGAGCCCTTGCCGTTGGTCCCCGCCACATGGATGACGTGTGGCAGGCGCCGCTCGGGGTGGTCCAGCGCCTCAAGAAGGCGGCGGACGCGGTCGAGCGACAGGTCGATGCGCTTGGGATGGAGGGCGGACAACCGCTCCAGTATGGCGTCGGGGCCGGAGGACGGTCCGGCCGGGTCTGGAGCGGGGGTCATGGCTCGGCGCGGGCGCGGCGCGCTCAGGCCGAGGCCGGGCGCGGCAGGCGCGCCTTGGGCGGGATGCCCGGCGCCTTCACCAGCATGCGGCAGAGGCGGGCCAGCGTGTCGCGCATCTCATGACGGTGGACCACCATGTCGATCATGCCGTGCTCGCGCAGATATTCGGCGCGCTGGAAGCCGTCGGGCAGCTTCTCGCGGATGGTCTGCTCGATGACGCGCGGTCCGGCGAAGCCGATCAGCGCGCCGGGCTCGGCGATCTGCACGTCGCCCAGCATGGCATAGGAGGCGGTGACGCCGCCGGTGGTCGGGTTGGTCAGCACCACGATGTAAGGCTTCTTCGCCTCGCGCAGTTCCTGGATGGCGACCGTGGTGCGCGGCATCTGCATGAGGGAGAGGATGCCCTCCTGCATGCGCGCGCCGCCCGAGGCGGCGAAGATGATGAAGGGCGTGCCCTTGGCGGCGGCGGTCTCAAGACCGGTGACCACCGCCTCGCCGGCGGCCATGCCGAGCGAGCCGCCCATGAAGGAGAAGTCCTGCACCGCGATGGTGACGGGCAGCCCCTCCAAAAGGCCGGTCGCCACTTTCACGGCGTCCTGCATCCCGGTCTTGGAGCGGGCGTCTTTCAGGCGGTCGGCATAGCGGCGCTCGTCGCGGAATTTCAGCGGGTCCACCGCCACGTCGGGCAGTGCGATCTCTTCATAGGCCGCGTCGTCGAACGTCGCCTTCAGGCGCGCGATGGCGCCCATGCGCATATGATAGCCCGAGCCCGGAATGACGAAGAGATTGGCCTCCAGGTCCTTGTGGAAGACCATCTGTCCCGTCTCCGGGCATTTCACCCAGAGATTTTCCGGCACCTCGCGGCGGGCGAGGAAGTCGCGGATTTTCGGGCGGACGACGTTGGAGATCCAGTTCAACGGGCAACTCCTGCGGGCGGACGGCGCCGATGGCGGCGACCTCGCCCCTGTTGGCGAAACGCGCGGGCGGTCCGCGCTTTCCGCCATGCGGGGCGGCGCCCCTATGTAGCGGCACGCGCGCCGCGACGGAAGCCTCTTCGCTGCGGTGCAAATGCGGCGCGGGCATGGCCTCGCCCCGCCCCGCACGGAATTTGCCGCGACGTCAGCGCGCCACGGAGGGCGGCGCGGACGGGGCGAGGTCCAGCACGGCGGAGAGGGCGCGCACATAGTCGAGCACCAGGCCCGGCGTCCAGGCCATGGTGGTGGCGCGATGGCGCAGCATGCCCGCCGCCCAGAATTCCGGGCTGACGATGAGTTGAAACAGGAACCCCGGCGTCGCCACGGGCGCGAACACGCCCTCCAGCCCGGCATCCAGCGCTTTCACCACCGCGCTCGAACAATTGCGGTTGGTGAGATTATAGGTGGTGTCGCGCCGATATTCCGCCCAGAAGGCGCGCAAGGCTGCGGAATCGATGCCGGGCATGTCGATCTGAAAGCTGGAGGGGCACCAGTCCGCGCTTTCAAAGGCATAGTTCGGCTGGAAGGTGCCCGCGACGTCATTGTCCGGCGTGGCCCGCAGGAGGCGCGCGAAATCGGAGACGGACTGCTCGATCTCCTGCGCCGGATAGTGGCTGATATAGAGATCGGGGGGGAGTTCCAGGGCCGAATGGCCGGTGGAAACGTGGCCTTGCGCATCGGTCGCGGCGATATAGCGTTCGATCCCGTGATGGATGCGCGGCAAGGCGCCGGTGGGCGTCCACACATGGACCCGCGCGGTGACGCGCCCAACGGTCGAGCGCCCGCCCGAGGCCTCCGGCCCCTCCAGGATCTCCGCCGCCGTGGGCATCTGGGGCCAGCCGGTGGAGAGGATGGAAGAGAGCGTGGTGTCGGGCGACATATAGCGCAGCCGCAGGGCAAGCCCGAGCAGCCCGGCGGCGGACACCATCAGCAGCAGGCCGACATCGGAGCCCACCTCGGCGCGATAATTGCTCGGCCAGGGCGAGAGCGACCAGAGGCCCAGCAGCACCTCGACCACGCCCTTGACGCAGGACGGGCGCCAGCCCGGAAAGCGCACCACGATCGCGCTGCCCGCGCGCCAGAAGCCGTCCAGGGTCAGAAAGGTGCCAACCAGCATCGCCACGGCAAAGGCGCTGTGGCGGGGCACGGCGATGAGCAGGGCCGCCACGGCAAGGAACACGAGGGCCTTGCCGATCCGCCGCGCGCGGGCGCGCCGTGTCAGGAGGCCGGTGGCGAGCGAAAGCGTTCCGTCCAGAAGAAGCGGCGCGGCGAAATAGGGCACCGTGATGCGGATTTCCTCGATGAAGGCATCCGCGAAGAACAGCGCGCCGAGCGTCATCCAGAACAGGCCGGCGGCGCCGATGACCCACCAGCGCCGTCGAATGAGATCGGCGCCCAGTAGGAGAAGAAAGAGCTGAACCATCGGGCCTCAGAATGTGGTGCTGGCCGACCACTGAGCATGGCGCACACCCGGCATGCGACGCAATTCCTGGGTGACGAGGTCGAGGTCGCGCCCTTTTGCCGTGGTACTCACCAGGGTCGCGACGACGTCTGAGACATCCTCGGAGCGATCCACCACGGCGACCTTCGCCACCGGGTATTTGGCGGCCTTGAGGCGGGAACTCAGCGCATCGCGCAGGGTGTCTACATGGTCCACCTCGACGCCGACCCGCACCTGATACTCGGCCTCGGCGGCGCCCTCGTCGATGGGAATGCGGTTGATGAAATTCACCAGCGGCCGCAGCAGCGTGTTGGCGGCGAGAATGAAGGCCGCGACCATGGCGGCCTCCGCCACACGGTCGACGCCCGCGCAGGCCCCGACAGCGGCGGATGCCCAGAGCGTCGCCGCCGTGTTGAGGCCGCGCACATTGACGCCCTCCTTCATGATGACGCCGGCGCCGAGAAAGCCGATGCCCGACACCACATAGGAGATGATGCGCACCGCGCCCTCATGCTCCCACAGGCGCATGCCGATATCGACGAAGGCGGCGGCGCCGACACACACCAGCACAACGGTGCGCAGCCCCGCGCTGCGCTGGCGCAGCTGGCGCTCCGCGCCGATCAGCGTGCCGAGGACGAACGCCACGGCAAGGCTCATGAAGCTGTCGAGAAACGACAAAAGGTCGAAGCTCTGGATGAACTGCATGGCGCTCCGCCTTCCGCATGTCTCCCGCCTGCCTAAAGGGTGGGGGCGCGCGGTTCAAGTGCGCGCGCCGCGCCCAAGGCGGCGAAGCTCAATTGACCTGGATCTTGGCCTCACGGATGACGGGCGCCCAGCGGGCGAGATCCGCCTCGATGCGGGCGCGGAACTGCGCCGCATCGCCGGGAATCGGCTCCATGAGCTGCACAGCGAGCTTTTCGCGCACTGCCGGCAAGGCAAGGGCCTCGGCCGTGGCGGCGCGCAGCTTCTGGACGATGGGCTCGGGCGTGGCGGCGGGCGCGATGAGGCCATTCCAGGCCTCCGCCTCCACGTCGATGCCCTGCTCCTTCAAAGTGGGAACATCCGGCAGGAAGGGCGAACGCTTGGCGGTTGAGACGGCCAGAATGCGCACCGGCTTGGTCGCCACCAGCGGCGTGATGGAGATAGCGGGAAGGCACGCCATCTGCGCGTCATTCTGAATGAGCGCGGTCACCGCCGCGGGCGACGATTGATAGGGGATATGGGTGATTTCGGTGCCGCTGGCGAGCCGGATGGCCTCCATGGCGAGCTGCGAGAGCGAGCCATTGCCGATGGAGGCGTAATTGTACTTGCCCGGATTCTGCTTCAGGAGCGCGATCAGCTCGGACACGCTGGACACGCCCAGCGCAGTATTGACCGCAAGGGCGCTGGGCTGGGTCACGAGCAGGCTGATAAAGGCGAAGTCCTTGGCCGGGTCGTACGGCAGGTTGCCGAACAGGATGGCATTGATGCCGAGCGGGCCACCGATGGAGACGCCGAGCGTGTAGCCGTCCGGCTCCGCCTTGGCCACCGCGTCCGTGCCGCGATTGCCGCCCGCGCCGGGCTTGTTCTCCACCACGAAGGCCTGGCCGAATGTCTTTTGGAAATGATCGGCCATGAGACGCGCCACGAGATCGGGCGTGGAGCCCGGACCAAAGGGCACGACGATCTTCACCGCCTGGCGGCTCGGCCAGTCCTGGGCGAAGGAGGGGGTGACGAGGCCCGCCCCCATCACCATCACGAGAATGCAGGCCAAGAACCGCCCGCGGAACGCTTGGACGAGGCGCATCACAGGTCTCTCCCCTCTTTTGGCGGATCGTGAAGTCCGCCTCGGGGATTGAGCCTA
>JASBUY010000186.1 GCA_030147645.1 Aquabacter sp.
CGCGCCGGCGATCTTCTTCGCGTCCGCCGGAGTCGGCTGATAGACGTGGCTGTCGCCATTAGGGCCGACAATGGTGGTGAGGGCGATGCGGTCGCCGCCCACATTCTTCACGAAATCTCCGAGAATGGAGAAGCTCGCCACCACCGGCAGCTTTTCGGCCGGCGCGGGCGTGGCGGCAGTCTGGGCGAGCGCCGGGGCGGCCGCGAGCGCGAACGCGGCGGCGAGGAACAGACGACGGTGCAACATGAGCGAACCTCTTTCAGGTCAGGCTTCAAGATGACGGCGCGGCCAGTGGCGCGTGAGGATTCCTCCCGCCGGGCCGAACAGGACGGAGATGGCATAGGCGCCGCCCGCGACCAGGATGATGGCCGGGCCGGAAGGGGCGCCGAGATGGTAGGAAATCAGCAAACCGACCACGCCTGAGACGAAGGCGATGGCGGTGGCGCAGACCACGAGCGGCGTCATGTCCCGCACCCAGAAGCGCGCGGTCGCCGCCGGCAGCATCATGAGGCCCACGGACAGCAGGGTTCCGAGGGCGTGAAAGCCGCCCACCAGATTCAGCACCACAAGAGCCAGGAAGGCGATGTGACCCGGCGCGCCCGCGCGGCTGACCGACGACAGGAAAGCGGGGTCCACGCATTCCAGCACCAGAGGCCGCCAGATCAATGCGAGGGTGAGCAGGGTCAGCGTGGCGATGCCCGCCACGAGATACAGGGTCGGGTCGTCGAGCCCGAGCACGGTGCCGAACAGGACATGCAGCAGGTCCACATTGGACCCCTTCACCGACAGGATCATCACGCCGAGCGCGAGCGAGATGAGATAGAAGGCTGCGAGCGAGGCGTCCTCCTTCAGCTCGGTGGCGCGCGCCACGACACCCGCGCCCACCGCCACCAGAAGGCCGGCCGCGAGGCCGCCGAAGGTCATGGCGAAGAGATCAAGCCCCGACACCAGAAAGCCGATGGCCGCTCCCGGCAAAATGGCATGGGCCATAGCGTCGCCGGTCAGACTCATGCGGCGCAGCATCAGTATGGCGCCCACCGGCCCGGCCCCGAGCGCCAGCGCGAACACGCCGACCAGGGCGCGCTGCATGAACTCGAACTCGACGAAGGGCGCGATCAGGATATCGGTAGCGGACATCGCAGTTCCATCCGGGCCAAGCCTGCCCGGCGCGGGAGATCAGGCGGCGCAGGCGGGTGCGTCGTCGTGCCAGGCCTCGCCCATGCGCCGGGCCTTCAGAAGGTTTTCCGGCGCCAGGGCATCGGCCGTCGCCCCCCAGGCGACCGGCGCACGGGCGAGCAGAAGGGTCTGTGGGAAATGGGCGCGGACCAGATCGAAATCGTGCAGCACGGCGAGGATGGTGCGCTGCTCGCCATGCCAGCGCTGCACGAGATCCAGCAAATCCGATATAGTCTTGGCGTCGAGCGCGTTGAACGGCTCGTCCAGCAGGATCAGCCGGGCATCCTGGAGCAGCAGGCGGGCGAACAGCGTGCGCTGCATCTGCCCGCCGGACAAGGTGCCGATGGGACGGCCCTCGAACCCTTCGAGCCCCACGGCCGCCAGCGCGGCGCGCACCTTCTCCTTGTCCTTGCGGCCGATGCCGCCGAACAGGCCGGTGGTGCGCCACAAGCCCATGCAGACCATGTCATAAACGGTAATGGGAAAGGAGCGATCCACCTGCGCGCCCTGTGGCAGATACGCGATGTCGCGCGGATCGAGCCCCTCGCGCTCAATGGAACCGCCGAGCGGGCGAAGCTGGCCCATGATGCCACGCAGCAGCGTGGACTTGCCGGCGCCGTTCGGCCCGCAAATGGCAAGCAGCGCCCCGGCCTTGATCTCTCCGGTGAGGTGATGGACCGCCGGGTGGCGCTCATAGCCGAGCGTGAGATCGCGGAACCGGAGCGCGGCGGGCGCCGAAGAGGAATGCGTGCTCATGCGGTCACCGCCAGGACAGCGGCCCACAGCACGCCGACGCACACGGCGACAATGCCGAGCCGCGCCGCGAGCGACGCGCGCAGGAAGGAGAAGCCGGGATCGAACGGCGCACGCGCGGCCTTGGCGCGACCCGCGCGGCCACCCTCATGCGCAATGGCATGCGTGGAATGGGAAGGGGCCGAATGAGCGTGACCGGACGCGACCTTCCCGTCCCCGGACGAGGCGCCCAGGGCGCGTTCGGACGCTGGGAGGAGGGTCGCGGGGTCGGTCATAGAAAATTTGATACAGAGTATCATACGTCCTGTCCAGTCCGCGCATGGGACTGCCGATTGGCCCGCCCGGGCCGAATTGGCTCGACATGGCCCGGGCGCTGCGCTTCAAAGGGCGCGCATTTGGAGACCTGCGATGAGCCTTCCGAGCCCCTTCCCCCTTCTCGCCCGCGCGCCGGTCATTCCCGTGGTTGTGATCGAGCGGCTTGAGGATGCGGTGCCCCTCGCCCGCGCCCTGGTGGAGGGCGGGCTGCCCTTGATCGAAGTGACGCTGCGCACGCCGGTCGCGCTGGAAGCCATCCGCGCCATCGCCGGCGAAGTGGAAGGCGCGATCCTCGGCGCCGGTACGGTGACCGAGACCGCTCATGTGGAAGCCGCACTCGAAGCGGGCTCCGCCTATCTGGTGAGCCCCGGCACCACGCCCGCCTTCGCGCAGGCCCTGGCCCAGGCGCCGGTGCCGGTCCTGCCCGGCTGCGCCAGCGTGAGCGAGGCCATGGCGCTCACCGCGCTCGGCTTCGAGGTGCTGAAATTCTTCCCCGCAGAGGCGGCGGGCGGCGTCCCCTTCCTGAAGTCCATCGCCGGCCCCCTGCCCGGCATCCGCTTCTGCCCCACGGGCGGCATCGGCCCGGCCAATGTGGAAAGCTATCTCGCCCTGCCGAACGTGGTGGCGGTGGGCGGCTCCTGGGTGGTGCCGTCGGACGCCATCCGCGCGGGCGATTTCGCCAAGGTTCGCGATCTGGCGAAAGCCGCGTCGGGCCTGAAGCGGGCGGCGACGTTCGGCTGAGCGCAGCCGTCGATCGGACGACCGCGCGTCGCGCGCGGTCAATGGGCGCTGACGCCCTCGTGCGCGGCGCGCGGAATCAAGGCGCCGCGATGCATGATGACGGTGCCGGCGAGGCGGTGGCCGGCCAGGGCGGCGTCGGCCGGGCTCGCGCCCTTGAGGCGGGCGGCGAGATAGCCGGCATTGAAGCTGTCGCCCGCCCCGGTCGTGTCCACCGGCAGGACTTCGCGCTCCACCGGCACTTCGATCACCTGCCCGTCCGCATAGATGAGCGCGCCCGCCGGACCGTTCTTCACCACCACTTCGCGCACGCCATAGGTGGTGATGCGCTCGATGGTGGCGAGCGGCGAGGCATCGCCCCAGAGCGCAACCTCGTCCTCGAAGGTGGGAAGCGCGATGGTGGAGCGCTTCATGGCTTCCGCGAAGATGGTCCGCGCGCGCGCCAGATCCCCACCCCAGCCGCGCGGGCGGAAATTGCCGTCGAACACCCGCGCCGCGCCCTTGGTGCCGGCCAGTTCTAGCGTCGCCAGGAAGCGGCCGAGGCCGGTGTTGGAATAGAGGGATAGGGTGATGCCGGAGAAGTAAAGCGCGCGGGCGGTGACCAGTGCCTCGGCCACCTCCTGCCAGCCTTCCAGCTCGAACAAGGCCCGTGCCGGGGCGGTGTCGCGCCAATAATGAAAGGTGCGCTCGCCCCGCTCGTCCGTGGTGATGAGATAGAGGCCGGGCATGCGGCCCTTCACCTGGAGAATGGTCTTGGCGCCGACGCCTTCCAGGGACGCCAGCGCGAGAAGCTGGCCCGAAAAGAGGTCATCCCCGAGCGCGGTGGCGTAGGACGTGTCGATGCCGGCACGCGCGAGATAGACCGCCGTGTTGAAGGTGTCGCCGCCGAAGCCGAGGCCGAAGCGGCCGTCCGCCCCGCGCGCCAGTTCCACCATCACCTCGCCCACGCACACGACACTCGCCATCTGTCCATCACCCTATGTGTGCCTGCGGCACGAAAAAGCGGGCGCACCATCGTCCAGAGCGGCGCCCCGCGCAAGGCAGGGGTGCGGCGCGCGACGGAACAGCCTCGCACCACCCTGGTTCTGTAAGGAGGAAAGAGAGGCACTTCCGATGCGCGATGCACCGCACCCTTTTCGCGGGGGCCAGGACAGGCCATCCGCCGATCAACGGGCCGAAACGTCCGGCGCACCGGGCGCGCGCCCGCTCTTCTTCGGGCACCTGACGCGCGCGCAGGACCTTCCGGTCCGGCGCGATCCTTTTCTTCGCCCGCCGAACCTGAACGACTAGAGAATGCGCGAGAGGGCGATTCACCGATCAGATTGACTCAATCTGATCGGATCAGGCTAGGCGGCTTCAGCGCGCCTCAAGAAATCGCCCATGCGCTCCAGCGCCTTGCGGATATTCTCGGCCGAATTGGCATAAGAGAGCCGCAGATAGCCTTCGCCATACACGCCGAAATCCGGCCCGCCGATCACCGCGACGCCGGCCTCTTCCAGCAGAGCGGAGGCGAGCTTCTTAGCAGAGGTCCAGCCTGTGCCCGAGACATTGGGGAAGGCGTAGAAGGCGCCCTTCGGCGTCGCGCAGGACACGCCGGGCAGCGCATTCAAGCCTTCCACCACCAAATGCCGGCGCCGATCGAACTCGGCGACCATCTCCCGAACGGGCTCGTGGGGACCGTCCAGCGCCGCGATGCCGGCAAATTGGGCGGCGGCATTCACGCAGGACCAGGCATTCACCGAGAGCTTGCGCACCGCCTC
>JASBUY010000190.1 GCA_030147645.1 Aquabacter sp.
GCACTTCGTCGTCGAACGGCTTCTCTATGAAATCCGCCGCGCCGAGTTTCATGGCCTCTACCGCGAGGGGAACGTCGCCATGGCCGGTCATCAGCACCACGGGGAAGCTCCGCCCGCTGGCGCGCACCTGCCGCAGCAATTCGATGCCGTCGATCTCGGGCATGCGGATGTCACTCAGCACGCATCCGAGCGGCAGATCGGGCAGGCTGGAGAGGAAGGGGGGCGCACCGTCATACAGGCGCACCGCAAATCCCGACGAGCCGAGAAGAAACGCGAGGGATTCGCGCATGGCCTCGTCGTCGTCGACCACATGAACCAGGTTATTTTCCATCGTCGCGGGACTCTTCATTGTCTCCGGCAGGGAGCGTCAGATGGAAGAAGGCTCCACCGTCCTCGTTTTTCTCTACCCACAATCTGCCGCCATGGGCTTCGACAATGGTGCGGCTAATGGACAGACCCACGCCCATGCCGTGCTCTTTCGTGGTGACGAAGGGCTGAAACAGCCGGTCCATCACTTCGTCCGCAAGGCCGGGTCCGGTGTCGGACACGCCGATCTCCACCATATTGTCGTCGCTCGGCCGGGCGGAGAGGGTGATCTCCCGGCGCGGACAGCCCTGCATGGCGTCCACCGCATTGCGGATCAAATTGACCAGCACCTGCTGGATCTGCACGCGGTCCGCGAGCACCGTGGACACGTCCGGGTGCAGATCGAGCCGCGAGACGATTCCGGCCTCGCGCCCGCCCACCAGCGCCAGAGCGCCCGCTTCGTCGATCAGCTGGGACACTTTCTCTACGCGCCGATCGGTTTCGCCGCGCGAAACGAAATTGCGGAGCCGGCGAATGATCTGGCCAGCGCGCACCGCCTGCTCGGACGCCTTGTCTAAGGCTTCCTTTACCTTGGGCAGGGCTTCCATCTCTTCCTGATCGAGCAGGCGTCGGCAGCCCTTGAGATAATTGCTGACCGCCGCGAGCGGCTGGTTCAGTTCATGGGCGAGGGTGGACGCCATTTCGCCCATGGCGGTGAGGCGGGAGACATGCACCAGTTCGGACTGGAGCACCTGGAGCCGGGCCTGCGTTTGCTGGCGCTCGGTGAGGTCGGTGATGAAGCCGGTGAAGTGCCGCTCCTCGCCGGAGCGCATCTCGCCCACCGCCAGTTCCATGGGGAAGATGGAGCCGTCGCGGCGCTGCCCGTTGACGATGCGCCCGCGCCCGATGATCCGCTTCACGCCGGTCTTCAGATATTGCGCGAGATAGCCGTCGTGACGGGTGCGGTCGGGCTCCGACATGAGGGTGGAGACGTTGCGCCCCACCGCCTCTGCGGCGGACCAGCCGAACAGGCGCTCCGCCGTGGCGCTGAAGGAGCGCATGATGCCGCGCTCATCGATGACGATCATGGCTTCGGGCACGGTGTCGAGGATGGAGCGCAGGTGAGCCTCGCGCGCCCGCAATTCCGCCTCCGCGGTCTTCTGCACATCCACCGCGAACAGAACGCCCCGCATCCAGGTCGGGCGTCCGGTTTCGTCGGTGCGCACCTGGCCTTGGGAGCGCACCCAGCCCACCGGCCCGCCCGGGCGCACCACGCGATAATCGATGGCGTAGCGCGAGCCGTTTGCCAGCGCGCGGACAATCGCCTGGCGGCGCGCGTCACGGTCGTCGGGATGCACCAGGGCATCCAGTGCGGCGAAGTCACAGCTTGTCACTTCAGCCATGCCCAGAAGCCGGGCACAGGTCTCCGACATCACGATCCGGCTGGTTTCCAGGTCCAGCGACCAAGTTCCGATGCCTGCCGCGTCCAGGATGGCGCGCAGATCCTCGGCGGCCAGAAGATGGTCGGCCAGTCCCGTCTCGTCCAAATGAGCCGTCATGCCCTGCTCTGCGGCGGTTGCGAGCGTCGCCTATCCGAAGCGCAATCGTGCCCGCCGCGCAAGCGAAATAGCGTTCCGAACCGAGGGAACGGAACGCTATTGCAAGGCTTTAGCATGGTGCGGAAAGGGTCCACGTCCCAGGTCAGTGGGACAGGAAAAGCGGTACGGGATTGGACTTGAGAAGGGTCTGGGTGACGCCTCCGGCCAGCCATTCCCAGAACATGGAATGCTTGTAGGCCCCCATGACCACGAGGTCGGCCGGGTTGCGCTCCAGATAGCGGACCAAGGTGCGCCCGATACCGTCCGGACCCGTGGGCAGGTCGGTCTCCGTAACCTTCACCCCGTGGCGGGCGAGCCAGAGCGCCGCATCGGCGCCGGGCACCTTGCTGGACAGGGCCTTCTCGTCCACCACGCCAATCAGCTCC
>JASBUY010000192.1 GCA_030147645.1 Aquabacter sp.
GCAGCTTGCGGATTTCATGGTCGTCATCGTCCACAAGAATATGAGCGCCATTGTCCAAGCCGGTATTCCTCCTGCCCCTTGCTGCCGCACGCCCGGCTCAGCGTCTCCCGCGGCCGTGCAACCGAGCATTTCCGTTCGCACCGGCGGCAACACAGCGAAACCAAGACGGTATGCCGGGAGGCCTGCGGGAAACCTGCGGACCTTCGCGGGCAATGGAGAAGGCACAGGATGGCGACTGTCGGCCGGCGGATGCGCCGAAGCCCCCCGGCGGGGTCCGTCGCGGCCGGACAGGAGGTCCCATGCGTTTCATCCCGTCCCCCCTCGCGCTCGGCGCCGTGCTGTGGAGCGGCCTTGCGGCCGCCGAACCTGCGACT
Organism: Aquabacter sp.; assembly: GCA_030147645.1. Classification (GTDB taxonomy): domain Bacteria; phylum Pseudomonadota; class Alphaproteobacteria; order Rhizobiales; family Xanthobacteraceae; genus Aquabacter. The sequence goes on from JASBUY010000192.1 coordinate 375, forward strand.
GCGACAACCCCGCAGGCCCTGACGGTGGCGACACTTTCAGCGCCGCTCTCCACCATTCCCCGTGCGCCCCTCGCCATGGAGGTCCAGGCGACGCCCGCTCCCGCTCCGCAAGCTCAGCCTGAGCAGTATCGCATCGCGGTGAGCCACGTCACATCCCCTGCTTTGGTGATTTCGCAGACCGCGCCGGAATTGGTGACGCCCGCCGCCTTCGCCGCCCCGCCCGCGGGACCTCAGGAGGAGCCCCCCGCGCCGCCGCCGGCTCCGCGACGCGGGCCCTTTGCGGGCCATTTTCCCCCGCCACCGCCCGGACCGATGGACCTTGCCAGCCTGCTGGCGGCGCAGGAGATCGCGCTCGGCATCCGCGCGGACCAGCTCGATGCGTGGCGCAGCTATGCCGCCGCCGTGGTGGACATGGCCGATCTCGGCCCGCCCGAGCCGCCCAAGGCCGACGAGCCCCTCGCCATCTCCCAGATGATCGCGACGCGCGCACTAGCGGAGGCCAAGAAAGCGCAGGTGGTGCTGGAGACCCGCGCAGCCCTTCTCGCCAAGCTCTCGCCGCCCCAGATCGAGACCGCGCGCAAGCTCACCCCGCCGCGTCCGCCGCAGGCCGCGCCGGACGCGCCCCGGTGAGGGCGCGCCTCGCGCGCTGGAACGCGGCCGTCGCAAGACGATGCCCCCGGCCGGCTTCGCCCGCCTCTCTCTCCTGCGCGCCGCCGCGCGCGCCGGACGAGGCGGAGAGCATGGCGGAGGCGCTCACCCTGCTCGCGCGACGCATCTACGAGACCGCCACCGCCGCCCCCTGGCAGGACGCGGACTTTCAGGATCGCGCCCGCAGCTTCGTGATCGCCCGAGCGGTGCTGAGGGAAATGGCGGCCCATGACTGGCTGGATCCGACCCTTGCCAGCGCCACAGGCGAAGACGAGGCGGCGGGTGCGCCGCCCCGCTGGGGATCCGGAAGGCCTCGGGGAGCGTAACACAAGCGGACTTAAAGCGTCAGGAGACGTCCGCATGCGCAAGCTCGCCACCGCCTATGTTTCGACGGGCCTTGTCTTCCTGGCGCTGGACGCCACCTATCTCACGCTGATGGCGGACCGTTTCTACCGCCCGCAGCTCGGGCCGCTGCTGCGGGAGGGCTTCGACCTTCCTGCAGCCATCGCCTTCTATTTCATCTATGTGGCGGGGCTGGTCATGTTCGGCGTGCGCGCGGGTCTTGAGGCGCAGCGGGCGAGCCGGGCGATGCTGCACGGCGCGGCCTTCGGCTTCGTGGCTTATGCCACCTATGACCTCACCAATCAGGCGACACTGAACGGCTGGCCGTTGGCGGTGACGCTCGTGGACATGACCTGGGGCACCATTGTCGGGGCCCTCGCCTGCGGCGCGGGCTGCGCGCTCACTCTGCGGGGGTCGCGAAGCGCTTGATGGCGCGCGGGATCGGCCAGAAGGCGTTGACCCGCGCCTGATAGGCCGCGAAAGCCGCGCCACGCGAGCGCAGCATATGCGCCTCGGTCGGGGGAATGCCCGAGGCATGGACCAGCACCCAATACATCATGGCCGGTCCCAACAGGGCGAGCAGACCCCAGGGGTGGCCTGCCCAAGGCGCGGCGATAAGCGGATAGGCCCACCAGCCGAGCCATTCGAAGAAATAATTGGGATGGCGCGATACGCCCCATAGGCCCACATCGCAGACCCGGCCTTTATTGCGCGGATCGGCCCGGAAGCGCGCAAGCTGACGGTCGGCCACGCCCTCGCCCAGAACCGCGATCGCCAGAACGACCACGCCTGCCACATCGGACAGCATCCAGCCCTGCGAGGGGTTGCGTGCGGCCATTACACAGAGTGCGAGGAACAGACCGGCAATGGCTTGCGATTGAAGGAACTGGAACATCCGGCGCGGCGCGTCGGCGCCCCACTCACGCTTCAGATGCGCGTAGCGCGGGTCGTCATGGCCCGCCAAAGTGCGCTGGAGAATGTGGCCGGCCAGCCGCGCTGACCACAGACCGGCGAGAACAGCCAGAAGAAGCTGGCGCGGCCAGAAACCGACCTGCCCCTCGATGGGCGCGAGAGCCGCGACCACCGCCGCCGCGCCGGTGCTCGCGGACCAGATCGTATCAACCCAGCCGCAATTCCCGGTGCGCGTGGCGACAAGCCACGCGCCCGCCATCAGGACGCAGAGAGCCACCCCCAACAGGAGGATGAGAAGAACCAGCGACATGGCGCACCTTTCCGCGAGCGGACCCGCCGTCAGAAGCGGACGAAGGGCTGGGCGAGGCGCCCGAGAAATCCCTTGAACAGCATCTGGCCTTCGAGGGCGGCGAGGCAGATGCACTCGCCAGAGGCATCCACCACCGGCTGGTGGTCCACGTCCTCGTCGGTCTCCGACACGTCTCCCGGCCCATAGCGGCCGTAGATGTCCGAGAAGGAACCATAGATCACCTGGGTCAGTTCCAAGGCGCCATGGCCATGCTCAGGCAGCCGGCGTCCCGCGCCGATGCGCAGCAGTACCGCCCCGGATTCACCCCCGCCCGGCACCGTTACGCGGCTCATGCGGACCCCGGGACCCGCCCATTTCCAAGGCCCGATCTCGCACGCGCTCAGCGCAGCAGGCAGGCGAATGTCGCCGGGAAAGTCGGGCATGCGGCGCGGTGCGGTCTCGGGGGCCGGAGCCTCCTGCGCATCGATACGAGCCATGAGGCGGGCGAGCGCATCTGGCTCCATGCGCTCGGGCGGCAGCGCATCCAGAAGGGCGCCGCCAACGGCCTCGAAGGCGAGAAGCCGGGCGCGGCACTTGGCGCAACTCTCCAGATGCGTGGCAACCACCAGCGCCGGGCCGGCCGGAAGAGTGCCGGCCGCATAACGCAGCAAGGTCTCGTCGGTCAGATGATGTGAGATGCTCATTTGTCGCCGTCCAAGGCGGCGCGCAACTTGGCGAGCGCCAGCCGCACGCGTGATTTCACGGTTCCAAGCGGGATCCCCAGTTCCTGGGCGATCTGCATGTGAGGTTTGTCCCCGAAGAAGGACAAGCGCACGATGGCCTCCTGTTCGGAGGAGAGGGTCTGAAGCGCCGTTCGCAGCCGCTCCTCCCGCTCCGAGGTAATCAGCAGAGCCTCCCCGTTGGGGGCGTCGTCGGCCTCATCCTCGGGCATTTCACCGTCGCCGCTCGGGCGAATGCGGTCGTGGCGCAGATAATCGACCCGTAGATTGCGGGCGATGGTAAAGATCCAGGTGCCCGCACCCGCCTTCGCGGGATCGAACAGAGCGGCCTTGCGCCAGACCTGGAGCATTGTCTCCTGCGCCAATTCCTCCGCCACGTTTCCGGCCATGCCGGAGCGCAGAAAATAGGATTTGAGGCGCGGCGCGTAGTGCCGATAAAGCCAGGTGAAAGCTTGCCTGTCGCGGTCGGTTGCAATGACCACGACGAGGCGCGAGAGGGCCTGCGGACCGAGCGCATTGTTCTCGGCTGAGGCGGATGTCACGGCAGATCCTTGCGGAGCCAAGAGGCCAACCGCCGGCCGACCGCGCATCGGAAGGGTCCGTGCTGCATTCATGCCCTCTTGTACGGAACATGCCATAGCTTGGATCACGCTATGATCCGCGCGGCCGACACAGCCGTAATTCCAAACAATTACAGTGGCGAAGGCCGATGCGCAAAGGTGCTCGATGAACATCTCCCCCGGACGGAACAGGCCTGACGCGCCCTTGCGGATCGCCATTGTGGGCAGCGGGATTTCAGGTCTGTCCGCCGCCTGGCTCCTGTCCAAGCGCCACGACGTGACACTGTTTGAGGCCGACCGGCGGCTCGGGGGGCACAGCCACACGGTGGATGCGGGCGGGACGCCGGTCGATACCGGGTTCATCGTCTACAATGAGAAGACCTACCCGAACCTCACCGCCCTGTTCGCCCATCTGGACGTCCCGACGCGCCTTGCGGACATGTCGTTCGCCGTCTCAGCCGATGGCGGGCGCATGGAATATTCCGGCCATGGCCTGCGCGGCCTGTTTGCGCAAAAGCGCAATCTGGCCAATCCGCGCTTCTACGGCATGCTGCGCGATCTGGTGCGCTTCTATCGCGACGCGCCGGCGGACGCTGCGGCCTGTGCCGGCGTCACCCTCTCCAATTTTCTCGACATGAAGGGCTATGGCGCGGCCTTCCGCGACGACCACCTCTTCCCCATGGCGGCGGCCATCTGGTCCACGCCCTCCGCGAGGGTCGGTGAGTATCCGGCCGATGCCTTCATCCGTTTCTTCGAAAATCACGGACTGTTGAAGCTGAAGGTTCAGGACCGCCCGCTCTGGCGCACGGTGGACGGCGGCAGCCGCGCCTATGTGCGCCGCCTGCTGGCGGCGACGCCGGCCAAGATCATGACCGGGGACCCCGTCAATTTCATCCAGCGCATCGGAGCGCGGGTCGCGGTTGGCACCACGAGCGGCGAGGCCCAGTGGTTCGACCATGTGGTGATCGCCACCCACGCCGATCAGGCGCTGAAGCTTCTCTCCGACCCCTCGTCCGCCGAGCGCGGACTTTTGGGCGCCTTCTCCTACACCACCAACACCGCCGTCCTGCACTCGGATGCCGGCCTCATGCCGCGCCGGCGCGCGGCCTGGGCCGCCTGGAATTATCTCTCCGAAGGGCGCGGGGCCGAGCGGCGGCTGTGCGTGACCTATTGGATGAACGCGCTCCAGGGGCTCGATCCCGCCCGCCAGCTGTTCGTGACCCTAAATCCCGCCCGCGAGATCCGCTCCGAAACGGTGATCCGCACCGACGTCTATGAGCATCCGGTGTTCAATCTCGACGCGCTGGCGGCGCAGCGCCAGCTCTGGTCCCTCCAGGGGCAGCGCAGCACCTGGTTTTGCGGCGCCTATTTCGGCGCCGGGTTCCACGAGGACGGGCTCCAGGCCGGCCTTGCGGTGGCCGAGGCTTTGGGCGGCGTGCGCCGCCCGTGGTCGGTGGCGGGAGAGTCCGACCGCATAACGCTCGGCATCCCGGTCGCCCCGCCGGCCGACCTTGCGGCGGCAAGCGCCCAGCGCGAGGCCGCGCAATGAGCGAGGCGATTGAGACCTGTCTTTATTTCGGCGACGTGATGCACCGCCGCGTGCGGCCGCGCGCCCATCGCCTCGCCTACCGCATCCTGTCGCTTCTCATCGATCTCGACGAGTTGGACACGGCGCCAGCCCGCACCCGCTTCTTCTCCCGCAACCGCTTCAACCTGTTCTCCTTCCATGACCGCGACCATGGCGACAGGTCGGGCACGAACCTAAAGGAGCAGGTGGAAGCGCATATGCGGGCAGCCGGGATCGAGGTGGATGGCGGCGCCATTCGCCTGCTCTGCATGCCGCGTGTGCTCGGCTTCACCTTCAATCCGCTCAGCATCTATTTCTGCCATGACCGCTCCGGGCGCCTCGTGGCGGTGCTGTATGAGGTGAGCAACACGTTCGGCGAGCGCCATTCCTATCTTCTGCCGGCTACCCCCGATGCGGACGGAATGCTGCGCCAGCGCCAGGACAAGCGCTTTTTCGTCTCCCCTTTCATGGAGATGGACCTCGGCTACAGTTTCCGCCTGCGCCCGCCGGACAACACCTATCTGCTGTCCATCACGGTCGCCGACCACAAGGGCACGGTTCTGACCGCCGTCCATTCGGCGCGGCGTGAGCCCTTGAGCGACCGCGCGCTGGCGCGAGCTTTCCTTTCTCTTCCCCTGGTGACGATGAAGGTGGTCGCGGGTATCTATTGGGAAGCCGTGAAGATCTGGGTGAAGGGCGTGCCGCTTTACCGCAAGCCGCCTCCTCCGGCCGACGCGGTGACCGTTGCGCTCTCGCCAGGAACGCCGCGCCATGTCGATTGAGAGTTCGTCGTCCCCTTCGGTCTCCCTGCCCCGTTGGACCGGCCTTCCCGCCCTCGCCGTCCTCACGCTGCGCCGCCTGCTGTCCGGGCTGCCCGCAGGCCATGCCCAGATCACCTTGCCGGACGGCGCGCGGCTTGAATTTCGCGGTCGCGCGCCCGGCCCCTCGGCTCGGGTGACGCTGCATCGCTGGCGCGGGGTGCGCAAGCTCATCACCGGGGGCGATATCGGTTTCGCCGAAGCCTATGCGGCCGGCGACTGGTCCAGCCCCGACCTTCCCGCCGTGCTGGAACTTGGCGCGGTCAATGCCATCGAGTTGGAACGCCTGGTCGCCGGATCGGCCCCGGCGCGCCTGTGGAATCTCGCCCGCCACGGCCTCAGGATGAACTCCAAGGCGGGCAGCAAGCGCAACATCACCTTCCATTACGATCTCGGGAACGCCTTTTACGAACTGTGGCTCGACCCCAGCATGACCTATTCGTCCGCGCTCTACAGCCGGCCGGATATGAGCCTGGAGGCGGCGCAACAGGCCAAGATCGCCCGCGCGGCGGACCTGTTGGATCTCAAGGGCGGGGAACAGGTGCTGGAGATCGGCGCGGGATGGGGCGCCATGGCCGCGCATCTTGCCGCGCGCGGCGCGCATGTAACCGGCCTCACCCTGTCGCATGAGCAACTTGCCCATGCCGAAGCGCTGCCACCGCCAGCCGGCGGCAGCATGGCATTCCGCCTTCAGGATTATCGCGATACACGCGGCACGTTTGACCGCGTCATCTCCATCGAGATGATCGAGGCGGTGGGCGAGCGCTATTGGCCGCGCTATTTCCAGGCGGTGCGCGACTGCCTCAAACCCGGCGGACTTGCCGTGCTGCAGGTCATCACCATCGCTGAGGAGCGGTTCGAGGCCTACCGGCGCAGCGCCGACTTCATCCAGCGCTACATCTTCCCCGGCGGCATGCTGCTCACCCCCGCCATCATCGCCCGGCAGGCGGAACAGGCAGGTCTCTCTTTGTCGGCCAGCGAGACGTTCGGCCAGAGCTATGCCCGCACCCTTGCCGAATGGCGCCGCCGCTTCCTCGACCAGACCGAGGCGCTGGAGCACATGGGCTTCGACCGCACCTTCCGCCGCATCTGGGAGTATTACCTCGCCTATTGCGAGGCGGGTTTTCGCTGCGGCGCCATCAATGTGGGGCTCTACACGCTGAAGGGCTGAGCACGGCTTTTGCCCGCCGCCCGGCGATCCTATATCCTGCCGGACCCGGCCTTTCCCGCCCGCAAGGGCGCAGGGCACGCAGTTCGAGACGGTTCATGACAGTGTCCACGACGCCGGCGGCCCGTGACGGCCGCGCCAGCGACGATCTCATCGATCTCTGCCGCGACGCCATGCGCGAGGAGGCCCAGGCGCTCATCACCTATGCCGCCTCCATGGGCGCGGAGTTCGGCGCGGCCCTGCGCCTGCTGCACGACGCCAAGGACCCGGTGGTGGTGGCCGGAATCGGCAAATCCGGCCATGTGGCCCGCAAGATCGCCGCGACCTTCCTGTCCATCGGGCGCCCCGCCGTGTTCCTGCATGCCGCCGAGGCGAGCCATGGCGATCTCGGCCTGATCGGGGCGCAGAGCGCGGTCCTGCTGCTGTCCAATTCCGGCGAGACGCCCGAACTCTCGGACCTCATCAGCTTCTGCGAGGCCCATGGCGTGCCCATGGTGGCCATCACCAGCGCGGCGGAGAGCACGCTCGGGCGCCGCGCCCAGGTGACGCTGGCCTATGGCGCGGTCAAGGAGGTTTGTCCCAACGGACTTGCGCCCACCACCTCCACCACCCTCATGCTGGCCATCGGCGACGCGCTCGCCGTGGGCCTCACCAGCATGCTCGGCACCACGGCCGCCGATTTCCGCCGCTACCATCCCGGCGGGAAGCTCGGCGCGCGGCTGCTTCGGGCAGGCGACCTGATGCACCAGGGCGACGCGCTGCCCGTGGTGGCGCCCGACCTGCCCATGCAGGAAGCCGTCATCACCATGTCGGCCAAGGGGTTCGGCGTCGCGCTGGTGGTGAAGGATGGCGCCGTCGAAGGCATCATCACGGACGGCGACATGCGGCGGAACATCGCCCGGCTGTGGCAATCCAAGGCCGGGGACATCATCCTCGGCAAGCCCATCTCGGTGACCCCCGACATGCTTGCGGGCGACGCGCTCGCGCTCATGAGCGCGCACCGCATCACCTGCCTCGTGGTGGAAGACGGGCGCGGCGCGCTCCAGGGGCTCTTGACCATGCACGATTGCGTGCGCGCGGGCGTCGGAGAATAGAAGAGGGCTGCGTCGCAGCCGCGAAAAGGAGGCGGGAGCATGGCGCCAAGGCAGCGGTCGACCAAGCCCGGCACCACGCCCGGCGTCACCCCGCCGGCTGTGCCGGCGCGCATCCCGCCCGCCCGGACCCGTCCGGCGCGCGCCAAGAAGCCGGCGACCGCCGCGCCCGCAGGGGCGGTCGGTGCGGCGGCGGTGGGCACGGCGGCCTTGGGAACGCTCGCGCTCGGCGCCCTGGCGGTCGGGGCGCTGGCCATCGGCGCCCTCGCTATCGGCCGGCTCGGCATCCGCAATGCCCGCATCCGACGGCTGGAAATCGACGAACTGGTCATCCACCGCCAGCAGGAAACGTGACCCGCTCAAGAAGAAGAGGACCCCCATGGCCCGGCCCGCGGATCTTTCGGTGATGATGCTCGACCATATCCAGATGGAGGTGCCGGACGGCTATGCCGGCTACGGCTTCTATCTGGTGGATCAGGACCTGCGCATCCATGCCGGCCCCTTCCGCACCCGCGCTTTGGCCGAGGCCCATCTTGAGGACCTCTGGCACCTGCCCCGCACCGGCTGATCCCGCACCAAGCCTTACAAGCCTTAAAGGTGCCGCAGCACCCGCACCGGCGGGACGCTCAGCGCGCGCCAGGTGCCCACCAGCCCGAAGCCCAGCGTGAAGGCGAGCGCGATGGCGACCGCACCCACCGCGGCGAGCGGCGAGAAGGCGAAGCCGATATTCATCACCCGGGTCACCACCACATAGGCCGCGAGCGTCCCCGCGCCGATGGCGAATACCGCCGTCGCAAGACCGAGCCCGGCATATTCCAGGCCATATGCACCCACGAGGCGGGCTCGGGTCGCCCCCAGCGTCTTCAGCACCACGGCGTCATAGACCCTGTGCTGGTGCCCCGCCGCCAGCGCACCTGCCAGCACCAGGACCGAGGTCGCCAGGGTGACGAGGCTGGCGATGCGGATGCCGAGCGCGAGGTCCGCGACGATCTTGTTCGCCTGGTCCAGCGCCTCCTTGACGCGGATCGTAGTGACGGCGGGATAGGCGGCGGCCATGGCCTTGAGCAGATCCACCTCGCCCGCAGGATCGCTCCCGTTCGGATAGGTCAGCGTGGCGAGCGCGGTGTGGGGGGCGCCGGCGAAGGTGGCGGGCGAGAAGACCATGACGAAATTGATGCCGAGCCGCTCCCATTTCACCTCCCGCAAATTGGAGATGCGGGCGGTGATCTCACGGCCGAGCACATTGACGGTGACGCTGTCGCCGATCTTGAGGCCGAGCCCCTCGGCGAGCTTCTTCTCGAACGACACCAGCGGTGCGCTCTCCTGCGGGCCCCACCAGTCGCCCTCCACCAGGGTCGAACCCTCGGGCACATCCTGCGAGAAGGAGATGCCCCGATCGCTCTGCAGCACCCAGGCCGCGTCGGCCGAGGGCTTGGCCTGTTCGACCGGCGTGCCGTTGAGATCCACGATGCGCCCGCGCAGCATGGGCACCGACTGATACTGTGCCCCCCGCGCGCGCTGGGCGAGGAAGCGGGAAAAATCCGCCTCGTCCGCGCTCGGCACGTCCACGAAGAAGAAGCTCGGCGCCCGCTCCGCCAGCGAGCCGCCGATCTCCTCGGTGAGGCTGCGATCGATGAGCGCGATGGCGGTCAGCAGCGACAGGCCGAGGCCGAGCGAGAGCACCACGGTCGGGGTCAGCGCCCCCGGCCGGTGGACATTGGCCAAGGCCAGGCGCGCCATGGTGGCGCGCGGTTTGGGCAGGCGCCGCGCCAGGGCCATCAGCAGCAAGGCGACGCCGCGCAGCAGGATGAACACGCCCGCCGCCGCCGCCAGGAAGATGGCCGCCGCGCGCTTGTCCTCGGCGGTGAGGATGGCAAGGGCGGCGAGCCCCGCGACGGCGAGAGCGCACAGGCCGGCATAGAGCAGTGGCGGGCGCCGCCGGTTCTCCCCCAGCGCATCGCGGAACAGGCGCGAGACCGGCGCCTCCTGGGCCTGAGCCAGCGGCCAGAGCGTGAAGGCGAGCGTCACCAGCGCCCCATAAAGGGCGGCGAGAAAGAGCGCGAGCGGGCTGAGTTCCGGCGCCAGCGGGAAGGGAATGAGTTGGCCCGCCGCAAACGCCACCAGGAAGGGCAGGCCGGCGCCGAGCGCGAGGCCGATCGAAATGCCAATGGCCGCAAGGATGGCGACCTGCGCCAGATAGGTGCCGAACACGGTGCCCCGCGCCGCGCCGAGCGCCTTGAAGGTGGCGATGGTTTCGCGCTTGGCCGCGAGATGGCTGGACACCGCATTGGCGACCCCCACGCCGCCCACCAGAAGGGCGGTCAGCCCCACAAGGGTCAGATATTGCGCGATCCGCCGAACGTTGCGCTCCAGTTGGGGGGAGGCGCCATCGCGCGTGCGCACTTCAAACCCCGCCGCCGGTGCGCCGGCACGTACCCGCTCCACAAAGGCCGAGAGGGCCGCATCGCCCGCATCCGCGAGCCGCACACGATAGATCCAGCGCACGAGGCTCCCGGGCTGGATCAGCCCGGTCTGTGCCAGCGCGTCCTGCCCAACCATGAGGCGCGGGCCGAAGCCGACGCCAGCGGACAGCCGGTCGGGCTCGGAGGTGACGACGCCCCGCAACTGGAACGTGGCATCGCCCACTTTGATCTCATCGCCCACCTTCACCGCGAGGCGTGCCAGCAGAGTCTCGTCGCCGAGCGCGCCCGGACGGCCCGCGCGCACCGCCAGAAGATCGGCGAGCGGGGCAGACGGCTGGCTCTCCAGCGTCCCCACTAGGGGATAGGTGGCAGGGTCCACCGCCTTCAGTTCCACCAGCGTCGCATCGCCCGACGGCGCACGCGCCATGGCGCGCAAGGTGGCGACGCGCGATACGGTGCCGCCCTCGGTGAGGAGGGCCAGTTCTTCCGGCGCCGCCTCACGCTGGATCAGCGCGAAGGCGGCATCGCCGCCGAGAATGGCGCGCCCCTCGCGCGCCAGTCCCTCCGTGAGGGCTCGGGCGAAGGATCCCACCCCCGCAATGGCCATGACGCCGAGGGCCAGGCAGGCGAGAAAGACGAAGAAGCCACGGCGGGCGCCGCGCAACTCACGCAGCGCAAAGCGCAAGGCGGGGGGAAAGGACAGGCTCATGACAGCAGCGTCGCCCGCGCCTCGTCCGCCTCGATGGCGCCCGAGCGCAGCCGCACCACCCGTCCGCAGCGGGCCGCCAGCGCGCCATCATGGGTGACGAGGACAAGCGTGGTGCCGCGAGCGCGGTGGGCCGCGAAGAGGAGATCCATGATGTGCCGGCCAGTGGCCTCGTCCAAGTTGCCGGTTGGCTCGTCCGCCACCAATATGCGCGGCTCCGGCGCCAGGGCGCGGGCCACGGCGACGCGCTGCTGCTCGCCGCCGGAGAGTTGAGAAGGGTAATGCCGCATGCGCCCGCCGAGCCCCACGGCCTCCAGTTCCGCCGCCGCGCGGGGGAAGGCGTCCGGCCGTCCGGCCAATTCCAGTGGCACCGCCACGTTTTCCAGGGCGGTCATGGTGGGGATGAGGTGGAAGGATTGGAACACGATCCCCACATGGGACCCACGGAAGCGCGCCAGCGCATCCTCGTCGAGGCCGGCCAGTTCCGTGCCTGCCACCTTGACCGATCCCCGGTCGGCCCGTTCAAGGCCGGCCATCACCATCAGGAGCGTGGACTTGCCCGAGCCCGACGGCCCCACGAGGCCGACCGTTTCGCCCGCCGCGATGGACAGGGAGAGCGATTTCAGCACATGCACGCGGGCTGCGCCGGCGCCGAGGGACAAATCGACATCGGAGAGCGAAATGACAGGTGGAAGGGCAAGGACATTCATGAAATCGGGGACCTGGCTCGGAACGGGCATCGGCGCGACGCTGCGGTATTGCGCCGCCAAAATTACGGCATTGGTGCCATATGGATCGGCCGCTGGCGCATTCAAAGGGCTGGTGCTGGCCCTGGGAGCGGTCACGTTCCTGTCATCTGGTGCTGTGGCGGCGCCGATCCGTTTGGTGGCGCTGGGCGATAGTCTCACGGCGGGCCTCGGATTGCCGCGTTCCGACAGCTTCGCCGCCAAGCTCGAAGCCGCCCTGAAGGCCAAGGGGCTCAACGTCACCGTCATCAATGCTGGCGTCTCGGGCGACACCACGGCGGCGGGGCTCGCGCGCCTCGACTGGAGCGTGCCGCGTGACGCGGACGCGGTGATCGTTGAATTGGGCGCCAATGACATGCTGCGCGGCCTCAGCCCTGACATCGCGCGGCGCAATCTCACGGAAATCCTGACCCGCCTCAAGGCGCGCCGCATCCCGGTTCTGCTCGCGGGCATGCGCGCCGCGCCCAATCTCGGCGCCGACTATGCCCGGGCGTTCGATGCCATCTATCCGGACCTTGCCGCGCAATTCTCCGTGCCGCTCTATCCCTTCTTCCTCGAAGGTGTCGCGGGCGACCGGGCGCTGAACCAGAAAGACGGCATCCACCCCACCGCCGAGGGTGTCGACCGCATTGTCGCGGGCATCCTGCCGGCCGCCGAGGCGCTGGTGCGCGAGGTGGCGGCCAGCAAGGGCGCCGCTTCGCGCGGTCAGTAGCGAAGCAGGACAGCGGCGACGATGCCGTTCTCCTGAATCGCATTGCGGGCGTACCAGGTGGTGACGCCCGCAAGCATGAAGGACACATTATCGGCGGCGTCATACATCCCGCCCACCTGCAGCTTGTAATATTCGTAGGAGACGCCGAAGACCGGCTCTTGGCCCGCGCCTTCCGACATCACGTTGAAGGATTGGACCAGCATCAGCCATTGCGGCGCGACGCGCACGCCAAGCGTCGCATCGAGCCGGATTTCATCCGGGGGTGCGCCTTCCCGCAGGCGCTGGGCGGCTTCAAGATCGAGGAAGGCGGGCAGGCCGAACAGGGTGAAGGTCAGGCCTGCGAGCAGGCGCAGGTCGATCTCCGAATCGCCATAGCCGATCGCCGCGAGCCCTGCGGAGGGCTTGGCGCCTGGGACGCGGAGCAGCGCCTGCGCCGAGACGATCCACCCCTCCCCTTGCGCGAAGCGCACGCGCGCTCCGAGATCGGTATAGCCAAAGCCGGAATAGCGCGACGGCGCGCCATCAATCGTCCCCGCCTCGCCGGCCCCGACATCGATCTGTATCAGTTCCGGCGCGGCCATCAGCGTCAGCCAGTCGCTGGCGCCATATTCGAGGAAAAGCTGAGTTGTGACCTTGTCATAGGTCCGGCTGTCGAACAGGACGCCTTGCGCGTCATAGGCCTGCGAGGACCATGTGGCGGTGGTCTGGAAGAAGGCTGAGCCGGCGGACTCTTCCTGCGTCCAGGCTCCGGCGCGGGCGGGCGCGAACCCCACCATTGAAACAAGGCCGCCCAGCGCCAGCATCGCGAATCCCAGCCGGGCGGACCATGCCCGGACGCCGCCCCTCCCCGCACGCCCCCGCATGCCACAACCTCGCTCAACCCCAGCACAACCAGAGCATGCTTAATCCCGGGCGTCCAGCCCCAGCGGGAGGTAAGGCGCGACGCCTAGAGCATGCGCCGATCAGCCTGCACCGCAGGCTGATCGGATCACGCATTCTCGATCAAAGAGTCAGAGGGCGATTCACCGATCAGATTGTTTCTATCTGATAGGATCGCGCTCTAAGAGAGGGCCGCAGGCGGTCCAGAGCCGATAGTGCGCTCAAAGAAAGCGCACCTGACCTTACGGAAATTTCATCGCCTCTGCCTTGCTCGTGTCACTGGAAACACCCATATTGAGCGTGAACCGAGACTGGACGGGACTCTACCCAGGCCGCTCGGGGGAATGGAGAGAGACGATGTCCGACTATGATCGCAACGTCGCCGGCCGCTGGGGCACGACGGCGACGCGCTCACAGGCCGCGATCGATCAGGGTCTGCGGTCTTATATGCTCAGTGTCTATAACTACATGACGCTGGGTCTGGCCATTACCGGCCTCGCCGCTCTGGGCGTCTTCATGTTGTCCGTGAGCGCGACGCCGACCGAATATGCCATCGGCGGTGGCCAGTACCTGACGCAGTTCGGCTACACGCTGTTCGTGAGCCCGCTGAAGTGGGTTGTGATGCTCGCGCCTCTGGCCGCGGTGTTCTTCCTGAGCTTCCGCATCCAGAATATGAGCGTGGGCGCCGCGCAGGCGACCTTCTGGGTCTATGCCGCGCTGGTGGGTGTCTCGCTGTCGACGATCTTCCTGGTTTACAGCCATGAGAGCATCGGCCGCGTGTTCTTCATCACCGCTGCCTCGTTCGGCGCGCTGAGCCTGTGGGGCTACACCACGCAGCGGGACCTGTCCGGCATGGGCTCGTTCCTGATGATGGGTCTGTTCGGCATCATCATCGCCTCGCTGGTGAACATCTTCCTCGGCTCGACGATGCTGCAGTTCATCGTGTCCGTGGTGGGCGTGCTGGTGTTCGCGGGCCTCACCGCCTACGACACCCAGCGCATCAAGGAGATGTATTTCGCCGGCGACGACGTCGCCGTGGCGGGCAAGAAGGCCATCATGGGCGCGCTCGCGCTCTACCTGGACTTCATCAACATGTTCATGATGCTGCTCCAGCTCTTCGGCGGCCGCAACAACGAGTGACGGCAGTCCGACAGCACCAGCCAGCAACGAGAAGGCCCCGGCACTGCCGGGGCCTTTTTTGTGTCCGGCGCTCACCCGCCGAGCGTAAGGGCCGGAAGATCTGGCCGGGCCACCATCAGCCAGAAGATCGCGAGCACCGCGGCGAACGCCGGGAAACCGAAACCGAACCAGGTCCAGAACAGCCGGTGGTACGCCACAGGCAGGGGGGCATGGGCGCTGGCCGCCGCCAGGGCGAGGTCGCGCATGCGCATCTGCATCCACACCACCGGCAACCAGAATGCGCCGGCGACGAGGTAGAGCCCCACGGACAGCACGATCCACCCCTCTCCCACCGGATAGCCGACGTTGAGGGCCAGCAGCACGCCGGTGACGGGCTGCGCCACCACCGCCGTGGCGGTGAACACGAAATCCGCGAGCACCACGATGCGTGCCACCGCGGCGATGGTCGCGGCCTCGTGGGTGCGGTGGGCGGC
>JASBUY010000197.1 GCA_030147645.1 Aquabacter sp.
TCCGGAGAATCAAAAGCAAGCCGTGTTCTGAGAGGACCGGCTTGCCCCCCGATCGTCAAGCAAAGATACCTCCAATTCGGAAGTAAATGCGACTGCCGCAAGCATGCCGCGAAAGGATGTCGAGCGTTGCATCTCAAGCAATTGATTCAACGCCGCTTCTTCGGCGTACCTCACATGGAGGACGGCGGCTGATCGAGGTCCAGGGGGCGCACCACATGCCCGGTCGCTTGCAGGAAAACCCGGAGCTCGGCAGGTGTGAGAGAGGTGGTTTTCTCATTGGTGAGGGGGTGGCAATTGACCATCGAAGCCTCCAGCAAGCTGGCGTCGATGACCACCTGCACCCGCTTGTCCACGTCGTTCGCCAAGGCCAGTAGCGAGACCGCGCCCGGCAGCACACCCAGATGTTCGATCAGGGCATCGGCAGAGGCGAACGACAAGCCGCCCCGCGCGCCGATGAGAGCTCGCAGGGCCTTGAGGTCCACCGCCCTGTTCTCCTCCAGGGTGACAAGAAAATAGGTCTTCTTGCCATCCCGCAGGAACAGGTTCTTGGTATGGGCGCCGGGAATATCGCCGCGCAGCGCCTGGGACTCGGCCACGGTGTGCACCGCAGGATGGCTATAGGTTTGCGCCGCAATACCATGCGCCGCGAGATAGCTCAGCACATCGTCAGGGGTCAGAGGCATGGAGATCCTGTCCGGGTCAAGCTGTTCATAGCGGCTTCGGCGCGCGCCGGGAACCCAGGCGCCGGCTTCAGATGAACTCCTGCACCACCTCCGTCAGCAGGCCGTGGACATAAGGCGCGAAGGACCGCCAGCATTCCACGAGGTAGACCGGGGCCCTACCGGGGCGCAGCAAGACCACCTCGGCCTTGACCAGCAAAGTGCGGGTGGCCGAGCCGGCGGGGAAGGCGGCCTCGGAAAGATCGAGGGCAATTCCTCCGTTCAGCACCGCATAGGCGTGCGGACCCGAGACGGTGAGGCCCACATTGCGATGGCTGATGTCGACCAGGGAGATGACGCGATCCGCCAGGTCGGCAGAGGCCTCCACTGTGGCGCCGCTCCCAGGAGGGCCGATGAGAAGCCATTCGTCCGGCCCCAGACGGGCGGCGATGCGCTCGCCATGGACGCGGCAGCTATTCAGGGGGCCGGAGAGGTCGAAGTCACCGTAACGGGCCGGCGGGTGCGCGAGCGCATCCGCCACCCGCAGGCTGAACCGTGCGGCAGGTGCTCGGAGTGTCACGCGCGTCGGGCCGGTGGTGCCGCCGGGTGCGAGCACCGGACCGCGACGGAGGAGGGCTGTCTCAGGCATGCACGCCTCCTTCGTGGCCGTGGACCGGCGCGCCTTCTGGGTCGAGGAAGACCGGCGCAACCACTTTGACGGCGGTAAAGCCTGCCGGCGTGGTGGCGAACAGCATCTCGCCCAAGCGCCCGCGGCCGCCGGCAATCAGCGCCAGCGCAATGGGATGGCCGCAGGCGGCGCTGTCATAGGCCGAGGTGACATGCCCCAGCATTTTCATAGGGATGGGCTGCGCGGTGTCGGCCACCACCTGGGCCCCTTCGTCCAATACGGTGCGGCCATCTGCGCTGAGTAGCCCCACCAGTTGCTTGCGGTCCGGAGCGGCCATGTCGGGGCGGGCCAGGGAGCGCTTGCCAATGAAATCCAGCTTGGTCTTGGAAACCATCCCGCCCAGCCCGAGGTCGTCGGGCGTCACGGTGCCGTCCGTCTCCTGGCCGACGATGATGAATCCGCGTTCGGCGCGCAGCACGTGCATGGCCTCCGTGCCGTAGGGCGTGATGCCTTGCGGCGCACCGGCGGCGTAGAGCGCGTCCCAGACCGCCACCGCATAGTCCGACGGCACATTGATCTCGAAGCCCAGTTCGCCGGTGAAGGAGACCCGGAACAGCCGCGTCGGCACGCCCAGGATGTGCCCGGTGCGCATCGACATGTGCGGGAAGGCGTCCGGCGCGAGATCGATGTCCTCCACCAGCGGCGCTAGCACCTCGCGCGCCCGCGGCCCCTGGAGGGCGATCACCGCCCATTGCTCGGTGGTGGAGGTGACGAACACCTTCAGGTCCGGCCATTCGGTCTGGAGGTAGTCTTCCATGTGCGCCAGCACCCGGGGCGCGCCGCCGGTGGTGGTGGTGACATGAAAACGGTCGGCGGCGATGCGGGCCACCACGCCGTCATCGAAGACGAAGCCGTCTTCCTTGAGCATCAGGCCATAGCGGCACTTGCCCGGTTCCAGCTTCAACCAGGCATTGGGATAGATGCGGTTGAGGAATTCCGCCGCATCCGGCCCCACCACTTCGATCTTCCCGAGCGTGGACGCATCGAAGATACCCACCGCTTCCCGCACCGCGCGGCATTCGCGCTGGACCGCCGCGTGCATATCCTCTCCCGCGCGCGGGAAATAGCAGGCCCGGCGCCACAGTGCGACATTCTCGAACTTGGCCCCGTGGGCCGCCGCCCAATCATGCAGCGGCGTCTGGCGGATGGGATCGAACAGGGCACCGCGGGCGGAGCCAATGATGGCGCCGAAGGTCACGGGCGTATAAGGCGGGCGGAAGGTGGTGGTGCCCACTTGCGGTACAGGCTTGGCCAGTTCCTCGGCCAGGATGCCCAGGGCCGCCATATTGGAGGTCTTGCCCTGGTCCGTCGCCATGCCAGTGGTGGTGTAGCGCTTAACGTGCTCGACGCTCTCAAAGCCTTCGCGGACCGCCAGTCGGATGTCCTTCGCCGTCACATCGTTCTGGAAATCCAGGAAAGCCCGTTGCGTGGCGGGGTTGCCGTCGGTGGGCAAGTCGCGCACCGGCTTGAAGCCGATCATGGTGGCCGGCGTGATGGCAAAGGTCCGCTCAACTGGCGCCCCCGCCGCGTGCGCGCCTCTCGCCCAACCGTCGGCGAGGCCGGCGGCGAGATCATACAGGCCGGCGCACGCCCCAG
>JASBUY010000204.1 GCA_030147645.1 Aquabacter sp.
GAGGCGGCAGGAGCCGAAGGCCTCCAGCATGTCGGACGCGCAGAGCTTGGGGATCTGGTTCCCCACCTCCATGGCGGCGCGCATGATGGAAGTGCCCTCCGGCACCTCGACCTTCATGCCGTCAATCACCAGGGAAACGATCTTCTCCGACTTGGAGGCCGGGGTGCCGTAGTCGATTTCGTGGATGAGAGACATGGCGTTCCTCCTATTCGGCGGCTGCGGGCAGGCGGGGCGCCGCGCCGAAGTCTTCGGGGAAATGGGTGAGGGCGCTGATCACCGGATAGGGCGTGAAGCCCCCCAGCGCGCACAGCGAACCGAGCTTCATGGTCTGGCAAAGGTCGGTGAGGATGGCGAGATTGGCCTCGCGCCGCTCCCCGGCGATGATCTTGTCCAGGGTTTCCTTGCCGCGCGTCGAGCCGATGCGGCAGGGGGTGCACTTGCCACAACTCTCATGGGCGCAGAATTCCATGGCGAAGCGGGCCATGTGGGCCATGTCGGCGGTGTCGTCGAACACCACGATGCCGCCATGGCCGATCAGCGCGTCCTTGGCCGCGAACGCCTCATAATCGAACGGCGTGTCGAACTGGGAGATGGGCAGATACGCGCCGAGAGGACCGCCCGCCTGCACCGCCTTCACCGGGCGGCCGGAGGCGGTGCCCCCGCCGATGTCATAGACGAGTTCGCCGAGCGGGATGCCGAAGGCGGTCTCGAACAGGCCGCCATATTTGATGTTTCCGGCGAGCTGGATGGGCATGGTGCCGCGCGAGCGGCCCATGCCGAAGTCGCGATAGAAGGCACCGCCCTTTTCCAGGATGACCGGGACGGTGGCGAGAGAGATCAGGTTGTTGATGACGGTGGGCTTCTGGAACAGGCCCTTGATGGCCGGGAGCGGGGGCTTGGCGCGCACCACGCCGCGCTTGCCTTCCAGGCTTTCCAGCAAGGCGGTTTCCTCGCCGCACACATAGGCGCCTGCGCCCATGCGCATTTCCATGTCGAAGGCGAGGCCCGAGCCGAGGATATTGTCGCCCAGCAGCCCGGCCTTGCGGGCGATGGCGATGGCTTTCTCCATCACCACCAGGGAGAGGGGATATTCCGAGCGGCAATAGACATAGCCTTTGGTCGCGCCCACGGCGAGGCCGGCAATGGTCATGCCCTCGATGAGGCAGAAGGGGTCCGCCTCCATGATGAGGCGGTCGGCGAAGGTGCCGCTGTCGCCCTCGTCCGCGTTGCAGACGATATATTTCTGGTCCGCCGCCGTGGCCGCCACCGTGCGCCACTTGATGCCGGTGGGAAAGCCCGCGCCGCCGCGCCCGCGCAGGCCGCTCTGGAACACTTCCTCGACGGTGGCCGCAGGACCGATCTGGACCGCCTTGGCGAGGCCGAGATAGCCGCCATGGGCCTTGTAGTCGTCGAGCGAGAGCGGATCGATGATGCCGCAGCGCGCGAAGGTCAGGCGGGTCTGCTTCTTGAGATAAGGCAGCTCCTCCACGACGCCCACGCAGAGCGGGTGCGCCTTGCCGTCCATGAAGCCGGCATCCAGCAGGCCGGTGACGTCGGATGCCTTGACCGGGCCATAGCCGACGCGGCCGGCGGGGGTCTCCACCTCCACCAGGGGCTCCAGCCAGAACAGGCCGCGCGATCCGTTGCGCACGATTACGGCTTCGATGCCGCGCGCGGCAAAGGCGTCCGCGAATGCGCGGGCGACGCGGTCGGCGCCGCAGGCAATGGCGGTGGCGTCGTTGGGGACGAAAATCCGGGGGGTGCTCATCGTCCGGCCTCCGCGGCGATTTCGTCGATGGTATCGCGGTCGAGGCGGCCGACCAGGCGCCCGTCGATCAGGGCCGAGGGCGCGCAGGCGCACAGGCCGAGGCAGTAGATCGGCTCCAGCGTGACCCGGCCGTCCGCCGAGGTTTCGCCCATCTCAAGGCCGAGCTTCTGCTCGGCATAGGCGGCGAGCGCCTCCGAGCCCATCGACTGGCAGGCTTCGGCCGCGCACAGCTTGATCACATGCCGGCCCGGCGGCTCGCGGCGGAAGTCGTGATAGAAGGTAACGACGCCATGAACTTCGGCGCGCGAGAGATTCAGGCTCTCGGCGATCATCGGCACCACCGGCTCGGGCACGAAACCGAAGACTTCCTGGACGGCGTGCAGAATCGGCATGGTCGCGCCCGCCAGATGCTGGTGGTCCGCGATGATTTGCGCGGCGCGTTCCGCGCTCCACGGTTCATAGCCTGATGCGTGCATCGCCTTGAAATCCTTGCACTTCCCCGGACGGGCCTCAGGCCCGTTCTTTGTGATCGTTACAAGGAGTGTGGCATACAAAATCGCGCAATCAAGAAAGCTGTCGGATGTTGCAATAGAACATTCCGATCAAAGAGGTATTATATTGCGCTGTCTGGTCGCCGACCGGCGCTCAATTGGTGCCCTCCGCGTCCCTCGCGGGGATGTGACCCGATCCGCTTGATTGGAATTCTCTATGTTCGGTGCTGGGGCTTGGCGGTCGTCTTGATTTCCAGATGCATGTATAAGTTGTATTTTCAGATTTTATAATCTTAAAATTGATCTTCCCGCGTAAGCGGCGCGCACGGGTGTGATCGTGTGAACGGGGAGATGCACATGCTGCCGGTCATAACTGCTCAAGGTCTTTTGCTTTTTGTCGGTGAGAATGTCGCGAAAGCCGGCGCAAGCTGGGTCGGCTCGTCGGCAATGACCGCCATCACCGGGGGCGCGAGCCTCAACGACGTGGTGAAGGATCTCCAGGAGATCCGCGCGTCGCTGACCCGGATCGAGGGCACCTTGAAACAGATGATGCAGGAGATCGCCTGGCAGCATCAGGTCACCCGCGCCCACGACGCGGAGGAAGGGATAAAGCACAAATTCACGCGCCTGCTGGATATCGCGCTGCTGGAAGAGGACGATGCGGAAAAGCTGCGTCAGGTCGACGAACTCAAGCGGGCGACGCTGAGCGTCAATGGCGGCGCGCTGGCGCATCTCGATACGATCCACAATGTGCTGATGGGCAAGTCCGTCACCGATCCCTCCCAACGCGGGCTGCTGCGGCTTTGGGCGGAACGCTCCTACGATCAGTTGAAGGCACGCGACGGCACCTTGTCCCTCAATCGGTATGTGGAGGTTCTGGAGGCCTATCTGGCCAATGTCTTTTTGCTCCAGATCGTCGGCTTCACGTCCTATCTGAATGCCATGAGTAATGAGCGCACGCGCAAGCAGCAAATCACGAAGCTGAAGGAGCGGATGGAGGAGCAAAAGGCGGAATTCTATAAATACATCCCCACAACGACGCATAAAATCCTGACGCTGATGGATCAGTACTTCGTTTTCTATGTGCCGGGAACGCGGCGGGTCATCTATGGAAGCCCGACGGATTCGCGGGGAACCGTGGGCGGCGGGTCAACGCAACTGCGGGACCGTCTCCCGCGCAATGGCGACGAGGAATGGAAGTTCCTGCGCTCGCCCACCTATGCCACCACGGGAACCTATGTGCTCGTGAAGCGGGCCTACGACGATAAGAATAAATTCCGGCGCGGCGGGCATTTGGGCTTTTCATCGCCACATGACGGCGGCGCCAGTTGCATGGCCAAATTCGCCAACGCCACGCCCTTCAAGCTCATTCCCAATTTCACCCCGGACGACAGCCTGTCGGTGACCATCTATTCCAAGGATTCCAATACCTATCTCGGTCGCGGGCAATGGTATGCCACGCCCACGCGGGAGCCGGCCGAGTGGAAACTGGAGGCGGCCGGGACGTAACGCCATTGGACCTGCGGCCGCACGGTGCTCATCCTCAGGGCTGAAGCACGGCCAGCGCCGGATCCTTGACGGTGAGGCTTTCCAGGCGCGGCGCGATGCGGCGCGCTTCCGAGACCAAGGCGGCGGTGATGGGGGTGGTGGGCTCGCGGTGCGGCACCACCAGCCCGATCAGATGGGTGATTTCCGGCTCCACGATGGGGATGGAGCGCACATTGGAGGTGAGGCCGAGGGAATCCGCCAGCATGGCCGGCATCACGCTCGCCCATAGCCCCGTGCGCACATGGGTGAAGAGCACGATCATGGAATTGGATTCCAGCGTCGGCTTGGGCGGTCCGCCGGCAGCGGCCAAAAGGCCGTCCACGATGCGGCGGTTCTGCATGTCCGGCGTCAACAGGCAGAGCGGCAGTTCGGCGATTTCGGCCCAGGTCACGCTGTCCCGGTCGCCATATTTCGCGGCCGGCGACGTCACCAGCCGATACTGTTCGCGATAGAGCGGCACGGTGTTGACGCGCCCCAGTGGCTCATTGTCGAGATAGGTCAGGCCCGCGTCGATCTCGAGATTTTCCAGGTGGTTCAGAATCTCGATGGAGGTGCGTGAAATGACGGTGAAGCGCACGTCGGGATGGCGCGCGCGGAACGGCGTGGTGATCGCCGCCACCATGGGCAAGGCGGTGGGAATGGCGGCGATGCGCAGCGGTCCGGATAGGCCGCGTTTCAGCGCGTCGATATCGGCCCGCATGGCGCGCGAATCCGCCACGATGCGCCGGGCCCATTCCAAGGTGCGCTCGCCTTCCGGGGTGAAACCCATGAAGCGCGACCCGCGCTGCACCAGCAAGACCCCCAGCGTGTCTTCCAATTGCTTGATGCCGGCGGACAAGGTGGGCTGGGTCACGCCGCAGGCTTCCGCCGCCCGTCCGAAGTGGCGCTCGCGGGCGAGGGCGATGAGATATTCCAGCTTGTCGATCATCCGGGGCGGTCACTCTGCCTGAGGCGCGTCGTGCGCCGCGAACGCGGCACGCCACCATGCCGAATTCCTTCGCTGTTTCAAGCTCGGGGTGTGCCGCCTCACCGTCGGCACAACACGCTTTCGTGTCTTCGCTGTGACGGAAGGGAACTGCCGCCGCCACGGCAGAGTTAGCAAAGCGTTTCCACCCCAAGCCAAGCGGCGCACGGCGCCGTCGAAGGAGGGATCCATGATGCTCGCGCGCGGATTCTTCGTCATCAGTGTCCTCGCCGTCCTGTCCTCGGCTTCGGCGGGCTTCATCGCGCCGCCGGCCCAGGGCCAGCCAGGTCCGAGCGGGGCGACCCCGCCCGCTCAAGAGCCCTATTACGGCCCGAGCCAGTTCGCGTGAGCCCCGCATTCTTTCCGCAGGGCGGATTGTCGGCGCATCGCAGATGGGCGCGTCTGGCCCTCGCGCTCTTCGTCTCGGCGAGCGCGGTGCTCTCGGCTTCGGCGGCGCGGGCCGAGGGACCGGGTGATTTTTTCGCGGCGCTGTTCGGCGGCTTCGTCCGGCCGCGCCCCGTCGCGCCGTTGCTGGGTCTTCCCGCCCCTGAACAGGCGGAACGGCCGCGGCCGCAGGTGGCCTATTGCGTGCGCCTGTGCGACGGGCGCTATTTTCCCTTGTCGGGCGCGGGGGACCCTGAGGTCAAATGCGCGGCGCTGTGTCCGAAAGCGGAATCGCGCGTCTATCGGGGGGCCGGCGCCATTGATGCGGCTGAGCATGAGGGGCGCCCCTATACCGCGCTGCCCAACGCCTTTCTCTACCGCACGCGGCTGGAGCCATCTTGCTCCTGCACCGGAAACGGGCCTCTCGGCCTCGCCACCTTGCCCATTGAGAATGACGAGACGCTGCGCAGCGGCGACGTGGTGGTGATGCAGGACGGCGCGCGCGTGTTCCAACCCAAAAGCGAGGCCAGGCCCTATCCGCCGAGCGCATTCGTGCCGCCGGACGAGGCACGCCGTCTGTCGCGGGATATCCGCCAGCGGATCGAGGATTTGCGTCTCGCGCAAAGCGCTCAGGCCGTGGGGAACACCCGGTAGCGGCGCGGCACGAGGCCGATCTGGGCGCCCACTGCGGGGTGAATCCCCGGCGGGACGGCCGCTTCCACAATATCGCCGTCGCCCAGCACGATGTCGGCCCTGCGGGTCGGTCCGAAGGTTCGCACCGCGAGCACGCGGCCACGGACCGGCGCAGCGTCGGGCTCCGCGAAATCCACATCATGCGGGCGGGCGAGGATGCGCACGGGACCATCCTCCACGCCCTGTGGATCGAGCGCGGTTTCCCCCGCCCCCACATGCAGCCGTCCCCCGCTGACCCGGGCGGGCAGCGACAAGCTCTCCCCGATGAAGTCATGGACGAAGGCGGTGGCGGGCGCGTCGTACACCTCCTGTGGCGAGCCCACCTGCTCGATGCGCCCCTTGCCCATGACCACCACCGTGTCGGCAAGTTCCAGCGCCTCTTCCTGGTCATGGGTGACGAGGACCGAGGTGACCGGCAGTTCCTCGTGCAGATTGCGCAGCCACCGGCGCAGTTCCTTGCGCACCTTGGCGTCCAGCGCGCCGAACGGCTCGTCCAGCAGCAGGATGCGCGGCGAGATGGCGAGCGCGCGGGCGAGCGCCACGCGCTGGCGCTGGCCGCCGGACAATTGGTTGGGCCGCCGGTCGGCCAGCCAATCGATCTGCACCAGAGAGAGAAGCTGGTTCACCTTCTCGCGGATCGCCGCCTCGGGCAGCTTGTCCGCGCCCTTTCGGACCCGAAGGCCGAAGGCGACGTTTTCGAACACGTTCATGTGGCGGAACAGGGCATAGTGCTGAAAAACGAAGCCCACATTGCGCTCGCGAACGGAGCGGGCGAGCGCATCCTGCCCGTCGAACCGAACCTCGCCGGAATCCGGCCAGTCGAGCCCGGCGATGATGCGCAGCAGCGTGGTCTTGCCGGAGCCCGAGGGGCCGAGCAGCGCCACCAACTGGCCGCCGGGAATATGCAGATTCACAGCGTCGAGGGCGGTGAAGGTCTTGAAGCGCTTGGTGACGTTGAGGATGTCGATGCTCATGAGGCGTCCTCCGCCAGGCGCGCTTCCAGGAGCGTCTTGGCAACCAGGGTGACGAGCGCCAGCAGTGCCAGCAGCGAGGCGACCGCGAACGAGGCGACGAACTGGTACTCGTTGTAGAGAATCTCGATATGCAGCGGCATGGTGTTGGTCAGCCCGCGCACATGGCCGGACACCACGGAGACCGCGCCGAATTCGCCCATGGCGCGCGCATTGCAGAGCAGGACGCCGTAGAGCAGCGCCCATTTCACATTGGGCAGCGTGACGCGGAAGAAAGTGGAGAGGCCGGACGCGCCGAGCGAAACGGCCGCCTCCTCTTCCGCCGTGCCCTGTTCCTGCATCAGGGGGATGAGTTCGCGCGCGACGAAGGGGAAGGTGACGAACAGCGTCGCCAGAACGATGCCGGGCAAGGCGAAGATGATCTTGATGTCCCAGGCCTGGAGATAGGCCGCAAACAGCCCCTGCGATCCAAACAGCAGCACATAGACGAGGCCCGCCACCACCGGTGAGACGGAGAAGGGCAAGTCAATGAGCGTGATGAGCAGGCTTCGGCCGGGGAACTCGAACTTGGCGATGGCCCAGGCGGCGATCAGGCCGAACGTGACATTGGCGATCACCGAAATGGCCGCCACAAGCAGTGTCAGACGGATCGCCGACAAGGCATCCGGTTCGGCGAGGGCCGTCACATAAGCGAGCCAGCCGCGCTTGAAGGCCTCGTAGAAGACCGAGACCACGGGCAGGGCGATGCACAGGGCCAGGAAGGCGAGCGCGAGCGTGATGATCGCGATCCGCACCGCCTTTGGCTCGGTATTGGTCGGGCCGGGATGGCGCAGCGGGCGCACCTCCACATGCGCCGGCAGTCCTTCTGAAGCGAGCGCTTGGGGCAAGGCGGAATGGGAGGTCGAACTCATGCGCCGGTCCCCCGCATTTCGCTCCAGCGCTGGAGCCGGTTGATGAGCAACAGCAGGGTGAAGGACGCCAGCAGCATCACGCAGGCGATGGCGGTCGCGTCCGCATAGCGAAACTCCTCCAGCCGGATGACGATGAGCAACGGCGCGATCTCGGTCTGGCCCGGCAGATTACCGGCGATGAAGATGACCGATCCATATTCCCCGACCGCCCGCGCGAAGGCGAGGGCGAAGCCGGTGAGAAGGGCGGGGAGAATGGCCGGCAGCACGACGCGGCGGATGGTTTCCCAGCGCGAGGCGCCAAGGCTCGCGGCGGCCTCTTCCAGTTCCGCGTCGAGGTCCGCCAGCACCGGCTGGACCGTGCGCACCACGAAGGGCAGGCCGATGAAGATCAGCGCCACCAGAATGCCGAGCTGGGTGAACGCGACCTTGATGCCGAGCGGCGCCAGCAGGCTCCCGACCCAGCCATTTTCCGCATAGAGCGAGGTGAGGGCGATGCCGGCGACGGCCGTGGGCAGCGCGAAGGGAATGTCGATGATCGCGTCCACCACCCGGCGGAAGGGAAAGTCGTAGCGCACCAGGGCCCAGACCACGATGGTCCCGAAAATGAGGTTGAGCACGGCTGCCGCCAGCGACAGGCCGAACGACACCTGGAGCGCGTGGAGTGTGCGCGTACTGGTGACGATGGCGATAAACCGCTCCAGGCTGATCTCGCTGGTCTTGATGAACAAGGCGGACAGCGGCAGCAGGACGATCACCGAAAGCCAGGTGAGGGTGAGGCCGAGCGTGATCCCGAAACCGGGAATGACGCTGCGCTGCCGGCCCACCGGAAGGGAAAGGGTCTCGGTGATCATGGGGCTGCGGTGTGCTCCGAGGGAGAAGGCCGGGCGCCGCCGCGCCCCGCCCCCCCATGCACCCCACCGGCCGGAAGCGGCGGCGTCAGGCGGGGCGGGGGGGTGATGACCCGCCTGGGCGACCCTTGGCGTGCCGACCGGCACTGCCGGGGTCAGTTGGAATAGATCTGGTCGAACACGCCGCCATCCGCGAAGAAGGTCTTCTGCGCCTTGCGCCATCCGCCGAACGCCTGGTCGATGGTGAACAGCTGCACGTCGGCGAACTTGTCCTTGTATTTCGCGGCGATCGCCTCGTTGCGGGGGCGATAATAATGCTTGGCCGAAAGTTCCTGGCCCGCAGGGGTGTAGAGATACTTCAGATAGGCTTCGGCGAGCGCGCGAGTGCCGCGCTTGTCCACCACCTTGTCCACCACGGCCACGGGGGGCTCTGCGAGGATGGAGATGGAAGGGGTAACGATGTCGAACTTGTCCGGCCCCAGTTCGTTGACCGCGAGATAGGCCTCGTTCTCCCAGGCGATCAGCACGTCGCCGATGCCGCGCTCGACGAAGGTGACGGTGGACCCGCGCGCGCCGGTATCGAGGACCGGGGCGTTCTTATAGATCGCCTTGACGAACTCCTTCGCCTTGGCCTCGTCGCCGCCATTCTTCTTCAGCGCATAGCCCCAGGCCGCGAGGAAGTTCCAGCGGGCGCCGCCCGAGGTCTTGGGGTTCGGCGTCACCACCTTGATGCCGGACTTGGCGAGGTCGTCCCAGTCTTTGATGCCCTTGGGATTGCCCTTGCGCACCAGGAACACGATGGTCGAGGTGTAGGGCGAGGCATTGTCGGGCAGGCGCTTCTGCCAGTCCGGGGCGATCAGGCCGCGGTCCGAGATTTCGTCGATGTCGTAAGCGAGGGCGAGGGTGACGACGTCGGCTTCGAGCCCGTCAATCACCGAGCGGGCCTGCTTGCCCGAGCCGCCATGGGACTGGCGGACGGTGAGCGTGTCGCCGGCATGGGACTTCGCCCAGTCCGCCGCGAAGGCCTTGTTGAACTCCGTATAGAACTCGCGGGTCGGGTCGTAGGAGACGTTGAGCAGCGTGAGGTCGGCGGCGGCCGCCTGCGCCGCGAAGGCCAGGGACACCGCAGCGGCGCCGGCGAGGCGCTTCAGGAAAAGGGGAGCGGACATGGGCATCTCCGATGCAGGCGTGACCTGCCGATAAACCCACGATGGCAGCGCCCCAGGGAGGCGTCAATAATTCAATCAAAAATTTGAGTGAAAAAATATAATTTACATTGTACTATTGTTTAATCTGCGGATTTGTGGACGTGGATCCCGCACTCCGTCTTGCCTTGTCCCCGCCACCGGCCGGCGCGCGGGTCTTCTCCCGGCTTCACCCGGCTGGTGCAGGGCATGCAGCCGATGGAGAGGAAGCCCAACGCTTTCATGGGGTGCTCGGGAAGGTCGTGGGCGCGCATCCAGCCGTTCAGTTCCGCCGGCCCCAGGGCCGCAAGCGGATTGAACTTGAGGCGCCCCGCCTCGAACTCCACCGCCGGGATATGGGCACGGGTTGCGGCC
>JASBUY010000208.1 GCA_030147645.1 Aquabacter sp.
GAAATCGCGAAGCGTTTTATCGAACGCGCCGAGTTGATCGCCGAGAGCTTTAAGCTCGGCATGTTCGGATTACCGAACCCGCGCGAGTTCCCGTCCCGTCCGGCCCCGCAATGACTTCTTATCCGAAGGACCTGCCGCCCGGTCTCACCGCACGGCGGCGCACGCCCAGTTTTACAGAGCAATCCGTTCCCGCCGCATTGCTGAAGGATCATTCGACGAAGGCGGGCGTGTGGGCGAAGGGGACGTCATAGTCCTCGGGCACGGACCCCTTGGCCTTGGCGTTCTGGATGAAGGCATGCAAATCGTCGCCGATCACTTCCGCCATGCAGGTGGTGGAGACGGCGATCATCTTGGGCTCATAGAGCGAATAGGTGTTGGCGAGCCCGTCGATCATGTTGTTGAGGCCGCCGAACACCGCCGCATCCTCGGTCATGGAGGAGGAGACCGCCGAGGCCGGCTCCTTGAAATGGCGCGAGAGGTGCGAGCGGTAATAGGCGACGCAGCCCTGGGAGCCATGGACAAAGCTCATGGTCTTCTCAAAGCCGGCGGAGGCGAACACGGCGCCGAGCGGCTGGCAGGCCTTGGCGGGATTCACCACCAGCGCCTCGCGGGCGAGGTTCTTCTCGCGATAGTCCCAGCTCTTGGCATATTCGCGCTGGGCGTCCACCGCCTCGGAGGAGGCGGGGCATTCGAACTGCTCGCGCTTGCGGGCGAACATCTCCTGATATTCGGGTTCGCGGAACAGAGGAGCGTGGTCGAGCACGCGGTCGGCGGATTGGGGCATGGTCTGATCCTCATCTGGCGGCCGCGCCATACGGCGGCACGCGCGTGTGGGAACGGAAAGTCACGCTTGGGAGCGGGCGCGCTCGGCGCGCCCGCTAGAGCATGCGCCGATCAGTTTGCATCGCAGGCTGATCGGATTACGCATTCACTATCAATGAATTAGAGGGCGATTCACCGATCAGATTGGGTCAATCTGATCGGATCTCGCTCTAGGATCACTCGGCGGCGGCGAGGAAGCCCTCGGCCTGCGACTTCTTCTTCCAGGGCGGATCGAACAGGCCCCAGACCGGATTGTTGATGGCGAGGTCCATATCGCGGGCGAAAATGGCGAAGCCGTCATAGCCGTGATACGGCCCGGAATAGTCCCAGGAATGCATCTGCCGGAACGGGATGCCCATCTTCTGCACCGGGTACTTTTCCTTGATGCCGGAGCCCACCAGATCCGGGCGGATCTTCTCGATGAACTTTTCCAGCTCGTAGCCCGTCACGTCGTCATAGATGAGCGTGCCGTCCTTCACGTAATGGCCGGTGCGCTGATAATCGTCGTTATGGGCGAATTCATAGCCCGTCCCGGCGATTTCCATGCCCAGGTCCTCATAGGCCGTGATGACATGGCGCGGGCGCAGGCCGCCGACATACAGCATCACGCTCTTTCCTTCGAGGCGCGGGCGATACTTGGCAATCACCGCGTCCACGAGAGGCTGATACTTGGCGATCACCGCCTCGGCCTTTTCTTCGATCTCCGGGCCGAAGAATTTGGCGATCTTGCGCAGCGAGGCCGCGATCTGCGAGGGGCCGAAGAAATTATATTCCATCCATTGGATCGAATACTTTTCTTCCATGTAGCGGCAGATGTAATTCATCGACCGGTAGCAGTGGATGAGGTTGAGCTTCGCCTTCGGGGCGCGCTCGATCTCGGCCAGCGTCGCATCGCCCGACCAATTGCCGACGATACGCAGGCCCATCTCTTCCAGCAGGATGCGCGAGGCCCAGGCGTCGCCGCCGATATTGTAGTCGCCGATGACGTTCACGTCGTAGGGCGTGCCCTCGAATTCGATCTCGCCCTCCTGCGCCGCGAACACCCAGTCACGGATGGCGTCATTGGCGATGTGGTGGCCGAGCGATTGCGAGACGCCCCGGAAGCCCTCGCACCGCACCGGCACGATGGTCTTGCCGATTTCCTTCTTCTTCTTCTTCGCCACGGCCTCGATATCGTCGCCGATGAGGCCGATGGGGCATTCCGACTGGATCGTCACGCCGTGATTGAGCGGGAACAGCGCCTCGATCTCGGTGATCACCTTGTCGAGCTTCTTGTCGCCGCCGAAGACGATGTCCTTCTCCTGGAAGTCGGAGGTGAACTGCATCGTGACGAACGTGTCGATCCCGGTCGTTCCGATATAATAATTGCGGCGCTGGGACCACGAATACTGCCCGCAGCCCACGGGCCCGTGGGAGATGTGAACCATGTCCTTCACCGGACCCCAGACCACGCCCTTGGAGCCGGCATAGGCGCAGCCGCGGATGGTCATGACGCCGGGAATGGACTTGATGTTGGACTTCACGTCGCATTCGGTGAGGAGCTTTTCCTCGCCCTCGGGCGTGGCTTCCGCTTCCGCCTCATCGATACCCTTGGCGACGGAGAGATGCTTGCGCCGGCGCTTGGCGAACTTGTCGGGATAGGCGGACAGCACTTCCTCGATGATCTTCTCGTGGAAGGCGCCGTCGTTTTCATAATCGAGGCTCATGGCAGTCGACCTTCTTGGCGAGCGAAAGGGAGGCCCGGCCGCGAAGGGTCGGGCCGGGTCTCGGTCAGACGGCGGCGGCGGCCGCCTTGGCGGCTTCCTTCGCGGCCAGCTCGGCGAGCTGCTGCTCCTCGGTCTTCATGATTCCGAAGTCGAGCAGCATCTGCTCCAGCTCTTCCATGGTGATGGGGGTGGGGATGGTGCCCTTGCCCGCATTTCCATGAACCTTCTGCGCCAGCGTGCGGTATTCTTCCGCTTGCTTGCTGTCGGGTGCGTATTCGATCACCGTCTGGCGGCGCAGCTCGGCGTGCTGGACGATGTTGTCACGGGGCACGAAATGGATGAGCTGCGAGTTGAGACGCTTGGCGAGAGCATCGGCCAGATCCCATTCGCGATCCGTCTGGCGCTCGTTGCAGATGAGCCCGCCCAGGCGCACGCCCCCGGAATGGGCGTATTTGAGGATGCCCTTGGCGATGTTGTTGGCCGCATAGAGGGCCATCATCTCGCCGGACATGACGATGTAGATTTCCTGGGCCTTGTTCTCGCGGATGGGCATGGCGAAGCCGCCGCACACGACGTCGCCGAGCACGTCGTAGGAGACGTAGTCGACATCGTCATAGGCGCCGTTTTCCTCGAGGAAATTGATCGAGGTGATGACGCCGCGTCCCGCGCAGCCCACGCCCGGTTCCGGGCCGCCGGACTCCACGCACTTGATGCCCTTGTAGCCGATCTTCAGGACGTCCTCGAGTTCGAGGTCCTCCACGGAACCGGCTTCGGCTGCAAGGCTCAGGACGGTGTCCTGCGCCTTCGCATTGAGGATGAGGCGGGTGGAATCCGCCTTGGGATCGCACCCGACGATCAGGATCTTCTGACCCATCTCGACGAGGGCGGCGAGGGTGTTCTGGGAGGTGGTGGACTTGCCGATGCCACCCTTCCCGTAGAATGCAATCTGGCGCAGACCGGCCATGGTCAAACCCCACTTGGTTGTTTCGACATCGAGAGCGATGCCACCATCGGCGCGCGGCGCTCGCCGCCACCGCTCTCCTCACCGCAACGGCCGTGCCAACTGGTCTCCTCGTCTCTATCCGTCTATAAAAACCGTTATATTTCAAATAGATATAGCGGATTTGAGAGCGGCGGGACGGGTCTCTCGGGGCTGTCTCGAACCCGACAAAACGCGACAGGCCTGTGAGGTTTGCGGAGCCGATGTGGGGAAGGGCGCGCATGCGACAGGGTGTCGGGCGTGCCTGTGACAAAGCGGACAATCTTGTCCGCCCGATCCGGGTCAATGGGAAAGACGCTCGAATTATCAAGGAGCTAAGCGGCGGCGTCGAATTTGCAGCGGGTGTGCGTCCCATTGCGGAGAGACATCCATGACCGCCATAGACCACACCGCCTTCGCGCGCCTGGAGCGAGAGGGCCGCCTGCTCAACCCGGTCCTGAAAGGCCCGACCCACAAACCCGGCCGCTTCGGTTTCCGTGGCGAACTGGCGCTAAAGTTCACGCCGAGCACGGCGGGGGAAAAGCGCCCGCCCGAGCTTGCCGTGGACCAGGTCATTTCGGTGAGCCGCGAAGGCGAGCCGGCCATCGCCTTTCTCGCCGCCTATCTCCTGTCCTTCGACTATGCCCGCGTCCTGATCGACGTGCTGGGAGAGACGCTGTGCGCGGAGGGGAAATATTTCCTGTTCTGCAACAACATTCCGCTGGACCGTAAATTCCGCCTTGTCCTGGGAGGCATCACCTTTCATGTCCTCCCGATCGAGGAAGCGACGGTCTACAACGAATTGCTGGACCTGCTGAAGATCGACAAGACCGAACTGAAGAAGCTCGACACGGCCGGAAAGCAGGACTTCCTGGCGGATAAGGCGTCGAGATTCACCGCCGCCTGGCCCATTCTCACCTATGAGGACGGCCTCGCCCTGATGGGGCCGGTGCGCGATCCCGGCGAAAACCGGCCGGTCTGAGAGCTGGCGGTCGGCGGCGGAGAACGCGATCCTCAGTCCTCTGCCTGCCGGCGCGCCACAATCACCTGGAGCAGGATGCGGGTGCGGGTCTGATCGCGTACGTCCAATTCCGCGAGGCGCCGGAGCGCGATTTCCCCCTCCGCCTCCTGCCCGAGCCGAATCAGCACGTAGCCATAGGCCTGAAGCACGAACATCCAGAAGCGCACGTGGGGGTCGTCGGATGCAAACGGCGCGTCCTGCGGGCCGACGCAGCGCCAGTCGGTGGGCATGTTCAGTCGCCGCGCTGCCGCTGCCAGGACATGTTGGGCGGTAGCGAAGGCTTCTGCGAAGCGGTGCTTATAGAAAGCGTGCCGGTAGCGCGCGACGAGCACCGCCAGATGGCCCGGCGCCAGTCGATCTGCCTCGGCAAGCAAGTGTTTGGCGCTCGCATCATCGTCCCAGCATAGACCGGCCATGCGGATGGCGCGCTCGGCTGCGGCGGGGAGATCATCATGATATTGACCGTCGAGCCATGGGTCCGGACGCACCGGTCCGGCCGTCATCGGGGCGGCTCCGTATCGTCACAGCGGCCGGAGGCGGGATGGGCACACATCGCGCCGACCGACATTCCCGCCTTGAGACCGATGAGGTCATCGAGAAGCGCCTC
>JASBUY010000209.1 GCA_030147645.1 Aquabacter sp.
CGCCTCGGCCCTGCCGGCGCGGCCGATCCGGCTCGGGATCACACGCAGGCGCCGCCCCATGCGAGGCTGGTCCCATGACGATCGTCGGTATCCGGGGTGCGTTTTTCGATTTCGTCGATGATCCCTGGAAACATGTGGGGCGCGAATCCGATGCGGCGCGGTTTCTGGCCGACGGACTTTTGGTGATTGAAGACGGGATTATCGCGGATTTCGGACCTTATCCGGCCTTAGCCGGGCGTCATTCCGGGCTTGAAATTACGCATATCAAGGACCGCATCATCGTTCCGGGCTTCATCGACGGTCACATCCATCTGCCGCAGACCCGCGTGCTCGGCGCCTATGGCGAGCAATTGCTGCCGTGGCTGCAAAAATGGGTTTTCCCGGAAGAGGTTAAGTATAAGGATCCGGACTATGCCCGCGAGGGCGTGCGCCGCTTTTTCGATACGTTGCTGGCCTCGGGTACCACCACGTGCCAGGCCTTCACCACCACCCACAAGGTGGCGACGCAGGAGCTGTTCGAGGAAGCCAGCCGCCGGAACATGCGCGTGATCGCGGGTTTGACGGGAATAGACCGAAATGCCCCGGATTATTACGTCGATACAGCGGAGAACTTCTTTCGCGACAGCGTCGAACTGATCGAGCGCTACCACCGCCACGGCCGCAACCTCTATGCCATCACCCCGCGCTTCGCCATGGGCTCCTCGGCGGAGATGATGGCCCGCTGCGAGGAGTTGAAGCGGGACTATCCCGATTGCTGGGTGAACACCCATATCTCGGAAAATCCCGCGGAAATCCGCACGCTTCTCGCCTTGCATCCCGATTGTTCGGATTATCTGGGCGTCTACGAGAAATATGGCCTGGTCGGCCCGAAATTCTCCGGCGGGCACGGGGTGTGGCTGTCCAATGACGAGTTCGACCGCATGTCGAAAAAAGGCGCGGCGGTGGTCTTCTGCCCCTGCTCCAACCTGTTCCTGGGCTCCGGTCTGTTCCGCATCGGACGGGCGACGGACCCCAACAGCCGGGTGCGGATGTCGTTCGGCACCGACATGGGCGGGGGCAACCGCTTCTCCATGCTGAACGTGCTCGAGGACGCCTATAAGGTCGGCATGTGCAACAACACACTGCTGGACGGCAGCGTCAATCCGGCCCTCCAGAACCTCGCCGAGGCGGAGCGCAACAAGCTCTCGCCCTATCGCGCCTTCTGGTCCATCACGCTCGGCGGGGCGGAAGGGCTCTATATCGACGACCTGCTGGGCAATTTCGAGCCGGGCAAGGAAGCCGATTTCGTCGCGCTTGACTGGAATGGCGGCCCCATGGCGACCCCCTGGCACCAGTCGCTGGCCTATACGGACGAAGGCCCTCAGACCATGGAAGAGGCCGCCAGCCTGCTGTTCGGCATCATGATGGTGGGCGACGAGCGGGCGGTGGACGAGACCTGGGTCATGGGCAAGCGTCTGTACAAGAAGTCCTGACGGCCGGGTGGAGGGCGCCATGTCCGCCAAGTTCAGCACCGCGCGGCCCGAGGGACCGGCAGCCGTCGCCCTCGTGGTCCAGCGCCGGGTCAAGGACGAGAGCTATGCCGTCTATGCGCGATGGCAGGCGCGGGCAGTGGAGCGGCTGCGGATCTGGCCCGGTTTCATCGCCCATGAACTGATCCCGCCCTCCCCGCCGGAGCATATGGACTGGACCATCGTCCAGCGCTTCACCGACGCCGAGGCGGCGCGCGGCTGGCTGGAGTCGCCGGAGCGGGCCGAAATGGTGGCGGAGATCCGTCCCCATCTCCTGGCGGACGAGGAGGTGCATCTGCTCGCCGATGCCGGCCCGCGTCCCCAGACGGGCGCCACCGCCTTCATTTCCTACAAGGTGGCGCCGGAGGAGGAGGCGAACGTCCTCGCGTGGCAGCGCACCATCTATGCGGCCGAGGCGCGCGCACCGGGGTTCCTGCGCCACAAGCTGGAGCGGCCCGTGGCCGGGGTGCGCGAGGACTGGATCATCATTCTCACCTTCGACACGGCGGACAATCTTACGCGCTGGCTGGAATCGCCGGAGCGCGCGACTTTGCTCAAGGAGGGCGCGAAGGTGAAGGCGGCTTTCAGCCTGAGCCGGACCTCCTACGGTTTCGACTTCTGGTTTCGCGGGCCGGATGCGCCCGCGCCCGGCCCCCTGGAGATTTTGAAGAACAATCTCCTGGTCCTGCTTGTGCTTTATCCCATTGTCTTTCTTTGGGGCTATAGTGTCGGCGGTCCGGTGCTGGACCGGAACGGAGTTCCGTTCTGGCTGGCCTTGTTCATCGGCAATGTTGTCAGCACGCAATTGCTTGGCTGGTGGGCCGTGCCCACAATTTTCAGGGTGTTTGCATGGTGGCTGAAACCTGCTCGGGGTGTGGGGCGCGACTTACTCGGCTTCGGCATCGTCTTTGTGCTCTACGCGGCATCGATGGCCCTTTATGCAGTCCTGCTGACCCACGGCCCCGCATGGTGAGGGGCGCCCGGGCGACGGCCGCAGGCGGAGCGCTGGCGCTTGCCGCGCTCTTTTCCGCCGGCGGGAGCGCCCAGGCGCAAAGCGTGGTCCGCTGCCCCGAGCGCTTCTCCACCACGTCCATCACGCTGATGGAGCCCAAGCAAGCGGAGGGCTTCGAGGGAATCATTGGGGGCGCCACCTCGTCCCAGAGCTGGCTTCAGGATGTAGGCGTGATCGGGGCGAACGGCGCGCCCATCGCCGGCACCATGAACGGGCGCAGGAAGGTCACCTGGGCCTTCGACGGCAAGGCGCCGATCAAGATCGCCTGCCTCTATGAGGGCGGCATTGCGCTGACCCGGGAGATCCAGAACCCCAAGGGCTGCACCGCCAATGTTCAGCGCAGCAAGGATCCCGGCGGCGTGAGCTGGGGCATGGACAAGGCAAGCTTCTCATGTCGCTGATGCGCTTCGCTCCACTGGTCCTCGCCGCCGCCCGCGCGCTTTTCTGCACACTCGTCCTGGCCGGCTGCGGTACCGCCGCGCTGGCACAGGCCCCGGCCGCACCGCTCACGGTTTCCTGCCCCGCCACTCTCAATGTCACCTATAGCGGCGTTGCCCAATTGCCCTTCCCGGACAAGGAACTGGATATCGGCGGCTTCACCCCGGCCTATGCCCCGGCCACGGTGCGCCTGATCGACGCCGAGATCACCCCGCCGGCGGATGCACAGAATGCGCGGCTGAGCGGCACGGCGGTGAATGAGATGAAGGCCAAGCCCGGCGACCCCCTGATCTACGAGGTCTGGCCCAAGGGAGAAGCGACGCCCCCCTTCCCCGCGGTCGTGTCCTGCGCCTATGAGGGCGGCTATGCGCTTCAGCGTCGCCTCCCCGCGACCATCCGCACGTGCACGCTGACTTATGTAGCTGCCAAGACCGGAGAGCAGGACGCGAGCAACCGGCAGATCTTCACGAAGGCAGACTTCCTCTGCCGGTAGGTCGCCGCCCTCCACGCACGCAAAAAGAAACCGGGCCGCTCGCGCGACCCGGCTCATCCTGATGCCGATGGGATTCAAGGGTTCAGGCAGCCGCCTTCTTGGGCTGCACTTCCTGGCTGTAGGCATCCATGAGCTGATGGGTGATGCCCGTGGGCTTGAACCGCCAATCGGCGATCTCGCCCACCGGCGTCACCTCGGCGGCGGTGCCGGTGATGAAGCATTCCGTGAAACCGGACAGCTCCTCGGGGAGGATGTGGCGCTCCACCACTTCAAGCCCGTGGCGCTTCGCCAGCTCGATGACCGTGCGGCGCGTGATGCCGTCGAGGAAGCAATCAGGCGTCGGGGTATGGATGACGCCGTCCTTCACGAAGAAGATGTTGGCGCCAGTGCATTCGGCCACGAACCCGCGATAGTCCAGCATGAGCGCGTCCGCATAGCCGCGGCGCTCCGCCTTATGCTTGGAGATGGTGCAGATCATATAGAGGCCGGCCGCCTTCGCCTTGCAGGGAATGGTCGCCGGGTCGGGGCGGCGGAACTCCGCAAGATCAAGGCGCAGCCCCTTCTGGCGCTGCTCGGGATCGAAATAGCTCGGCCATTCCCACACGCCGATGGCGAGGTGAATGGCGTTGTTCTGCGCCGACACACCCATCATCTCGCTGCCGCGCCAGGCGACGGGGCGGACATAGGCATTGGTGAGCCCGTTCTTTTCCAGGGTCAGGCGCTTGGCCGCGTCAATCTCCTGGATCGAATAGGGAATGGTGAAATCCAGCTGCTCGGCGGAAAAACGCAGCCGCTCGGAATGGGCGCTGCACTTGAAGATCTCGCCGCCATAGGCGCGCTCGCCCTCGAACACGCAGCTGCCATAGTGAAGACCGTGGGAGAGTACGTGCAGCTTGGCGTCCTGCCACGGCACCAGAGCGCCGTCATACCAGATCCAGCCGTCACGTTTGTCGAAGGGCTCTCCACTCATTGTCTTCACTCCATTGGGCCGTCTTCAAGGCGGCCTTGGGTCCTCTAGAGGCGCTTCAGCGGGATCGGGAGTGCCCGCGCCGCTCAACCGCACTCTAAACTTGATAAGATGCTGACAGGCGGTGCGATCAGCGTGAAAGCAAGATCATCATCGTCTGCCCTGGACGACCACGCTTTGCAGTCGTACCCACATCGGAATATTTTGCGGCTGAGATATGACGCTCGGCCACAAAGGGCGCAACGATCGAACTCCAAAGTCGCTCTGGGAGACCGATCATTTCGCGGGCACGGCACTGTGAGTAACGATCGGATCGAAAAAAGTCAACATGACTGACGTAAATTCCGCCCAAACCCCTGCATTGGCGCCCTCCGCGGGCCATGCGACGCCGCCCGGCACAGGCGAAGCTGGCGACGGCCTGGTCGACCTGATCGAGCTTTTCTTCTTTGCCTATCGGGACTTCGTGGGAGACCCCGACCAGATTCTTGCGCCCCTGGGCTTTGGCCGCGCGCATCACCGGGTCCTTCATTTCGTCAACCGCAACCCCGGGATGCGCGTGACGGACCTCTTGGACATCCTGCGCATCACCAAGCAGAGTCTTGGCCGCGTG
Source organism: Aquabacter sp. (assembly GCA_030147645.1). GTDB lineage: Bacteria > Pseudomonadota > Alphaproteobacteria > Rhizobiales > Xanthobacteraceae > Aquabacter. The sequence continues at coordinate 5,029 of JASBUY010000209.1, forward strand.
CTGCGGGAACTGGTGGACGAGGGCTTTGTGGACAGCCGCGCGGGCGCCTCCGACCGGCGCCAACGCCTGCTCTACCCCACCGAGAAGGGCGAAGCGCTGGCGCGCGAGTTCATCGCCATCCAGAGCCGGCGCATCGCCGGCGCGCTCGCCGAATGCGGACCCGGCGCGCGCGAGGATGCGCGCCGCTTTCTTATGGCCATGATTGACCGAGAGGATCGCGCCAGCGTCGAGCGGCTGATACAGCGTGCCGAACGCAACCGGCGAACCCGATGATCATGCCCGAGACCCAGCCGCGCCCCGCCCCTCCGCCGCTTCCCGACTACGCGCCGCATCTGCTGGTGGTGGACGATGACAGCCGCATCCGAAGCCTGCTCTCCCGCTTCCTGTCGGAGAACGGCTATCGCGTGACCACCGCCGCCTCCGCCGCCGAGGCGCGCGGGCGCCTGGAAGGCCTCACGTTCGACCTCCTGGTGCTGGACGTGATGATGCCGGGCGAAAGCGGCATCGATCTCGCCCGCTGGCTGCGGACCCAGTCCTCGGTTCCGATCCTCATGCTCACCGCCCGCTCCGACCCGCAGGACCGCATTGCCGGCCTGGAAGTGGGCGCGGACGACTATCTCGGCAAGCCATTCGAGCCGCGCGAACTCCTGCTGCGCGTCGGATCGATCCTGAAGCGCGCTCTGCCCGCGCCGCAGAAGGCAATCGAAGAGGTGCGCTTCGGCGATTTCCTGTTCCATCTGGAGCGCGGCGAACTCTCGCGCGGCGGCGAGCCGGTGCGCATCACCGAGCGCGAGCGCGACATGCTGCGGGTTCTCGCCGAGGCGCCCGGTGATGTGGTGCCGCGCCTTGCGCTGGCCGGCAACGGCACGGCCAGCGAGCGGGCGGTGGACGTGCAGGTGAACCGGCTGCGCCGCAAGATCGAACGTGACCCCACCAATCCCATCCATGTCCAGACGGTGCGCGGCATTGGCTATCGGCTGGTGGTGACGCCGTGAGTGTGGCGGGCGGGGAAAAGGCGACGCCGGCGCCCTCCGCCGGCCTCTGGCGGCGCTTTCGCGGCGTGACCGGCGCCATCGGCGCCTGGTTCAACCGCGTGACGCCGAAGGGGCTCTATCCCCGCTCCCTGCTCATCATCGTCGTGCCCATGGTTCTGCTCCAGTCCGTGGTCGCCTTCGTCTTCATGGAGCGGCACTACAATATGGTCACGCGGCGCCTCTCGGCCGCCGTCAGCCGCGACATCGCGGCGGTGGTCTCGCTCTATGCCGCTTTGCCCCAGGACCGGGACGGGGCAATTATCCGCCGCATTGCCTGGACCGATCTTCAACTGGCCGTGGACGTGCTGCCCGCCGGCCCCCTGCCCGCCCCCGGCACGCGCCCCTTCTTCTCCGTGCTCGACAGCTTCCTCTCCTCCGAGATCGGCGAGCGCATCACGCGCCCCTATTGGGTGGATACGGTGGGGCGCTCGGACCTCATCGAGGTGCGGGTGCAGATGCCCGACGCGGTGCTGCGCATCTTCGCGCCGCGCAGTTCGGCTTATGCCTCCAACACCCATATCTTCCTGCTTTGGATGGTGGGCACCTCGCTGGTCCTGCTCACCGTCGCCATCCTGTTCCTGCGCAACCAGATCCGCCCCATCGAGAATCTCGCCGACGCGGCCGAGGCCTTCGGCAAGGGTCGCGATGTGGAGAATTTTCGCCCGCGCGGCGCGCGCGAGGTGCGGCGGGCGGCGGTCGCCTT
>JASBUY010000210.1 GCA_030147645.1 Aquabacter sp.
GCCTTGCGCGCGGCGAGGACGATGCCGAAACCTGCCGAATCCTGCCCGTCTCTTCCCTTCCTCCGCCCCCTGATGATGACGAGCCCCGGAGCCGTGTCATGATCGAGCCCGTGAGCGCCGGCGACGATCCGCTGTGGTACAAGGACGCCATCATCTACCAGCTTCATGTGAAGTCCTTCTTCGATTCCAACAATGACGGGATCGGCGATTTCGCGGGGCTGCTCTCCAAGCTGGACTACATCGCGGACCTGGGCGCGACCGCCATCTGGCTGTTGCCCTTCTATCCCTCGCCGCGCCGCGACGACGGCTATGACATCGCCCTGTATGAGGGCGTCTCGCCCGACTATGGCACGATGGAAGATGCGCGCCGCTTCATCGAGGCTGCCCATGCGCGCGGGCTGCGCGTCATCACCGAACTGGTGGTGAACCACACCTCGGACCAGCACCCCTGGTTTCAGGCCGCGCGCAACGCGCCCAAGGGGTCGCCCGAGCGAAATTTCTATGTCTGGGCGGACGACGACCAGGGATACCAGGGCACGCGGATCATTTTTCTGGATACAGAAAAATCCAATTGGACCTACGACCCCGTCGCCGGCCAGTATTTCTGGCACCGCTTCTATTCCCACCAGCCGGACCTCAACTTCGACAATCCCGAAGTTCTGGACCGCATCCTCTCGGTCATGCGCTTCTGGCTGGATATCGGCGTGGACGGGCTGCGGCTCGACGCGGTGCCCTATCTCATCGAGCGGGACGGCACCTCCAACGAGAACCTGCCCGAGACCCATACCATCCTGAAGCAGATCCGGGCCCATCTGGAAGAGCGCTACACGGGCCGCATGCTGCTGGCCGAGGCCAATATGTGGCCGGAAGACACGCAGCAATATTTCGGCGCGGACGGAGATGAATGCCACATGGCGTTCCACTTCCCGCTCATGCCGCGCATGTATATGGCGATCGCCAAGGAAGACCGGTTTCCCATCACCGACATCCTGCGCCAGACCCCGGCCATCCCGGAGGCCTGCCAGTGGGCCATCTTCCTGCGCAACCACGATGAACTCACGCTGGAAATGGTCACCGACAGCGAGCGGGACTATCTGTGGACCGTCTATGCCTCGGACCGGCGGGCGCGGCTCAATCTCGGCATCCGCCGCCGCCTCGCCCCGCTGCTGGAGCGCGACCGCCGCCGCATCGAATTGATGAACGCGCTGCTGCTCACCATGCCAGGCACGCCGGTCATCTATTATGGCGACGAAATCGGCATGGGCGACAATATCCATCTCGGCGACCGGGACGGCGTGCGCACCCCCATGCAATGGTCGCCGGACCGCAATGGCGGCTTCTCGAAGGCGGACCCGGAGCAATTGGTGCTGCCGCCCATCCAGGACCCGCTCTATGGCTATAATGCGCTGAATGTGGAGGCCCAGCAGCGCGACCCGCACTCGCTGCTCAACTGGATGCGCCGCGCGCTCGCCGTGCGCCGCCGGCACATGGCCTTCGGGCGCGGCGGATTTCGCCTGCTCTATCCCGGCAACCGCAAGATCCTCGCTTATCTGCGCACCCATGGCGAGGAAACCATTCTGTGCGTGGCAAACCTCTCGCAGACCCTCCAGGCGGTGGAATTGGACCTCTCCGAGTTCGATGGGCGGGTTCCGGTGGAAATGGCGGGCTCGACCCCCTTCCCGCCCGTGGGGCGCCTGCCCTATCTGCTCACCGTTCCGGCCTACGGCTTCTTCTCCTTCATCCTGTCCAGCGTCTCGGCGGAGCCCTCCTGGCATGCCGCGCCGCCCGAGCAATTGCCGGAATTCCTGACCCTGGTGCTGCGCGGCGGTCTGTCCGACCTCGTCTCGAGCCGCAACCAGTCCACGCTGGAGGGGGAGGCGCTGCCCGCTTATATCGGCCGCCGGCGCTGGCTCTCCCAGCGCCACGAGGCGGTTGAACGCGTGCGGCTGGCCTGGGCCATGCCTATGGAAAAAGCGGGCGAGGACGTCTTCCTCGCCGAGATTGCGGTGGAGCGGGCCTCCGGCACCGAGCGCTATGCCATGCCGCTGGCCATCGCCTGGGAGGATCAGTCCCCCTCCAATCTCGCGGTGCAACTGGCGCTGAGCCGCGTGCGGCAGGGTCGGCGGGTCGGCTATCTGACCGACGCCCTGACCCAGGACCGCCTGCCCCATGCGGTGATCCGCGGCATGCGCAACGGCGCAACGCTGACCCTGCCGGACGGCGGACAACTGGTGTTCAGCGCCACGCCGGACCTTGCCGCCCTGGATATTCCGCCCGATGCGCCGATCCTGCGCAGCGGGGTGGATGAGGCCATCTCGGCCATCGATATCGAGGATTACGCCACCTTCAAGGTGATCCGCCGGGCGCAGGCGGGCGCTCATCCCATGTCGGACATGGCCCGCCACCTCACGGAACAGGGCTTCGCCCGCACCCCGCCGCTGTTGGGCGAAGTGCGGCGCATCACGGCGGACGGCGCGGTTGCGGTGCTCGCCTTCCTGGTGGGCTATGTGCGCAATCAGGGCGACGCCTGGAACTGGATCATCGACCAATTGCGGCGCGCGCTGACCACCGCATCCCAGAGCGCGACCGAGGTTGAGCACGCCTTCCAGGAGCAGACGTCGGGTCTCGTCCCCTTCCTGCGGGCGGCGGGGCGCAGCCTCGGCGAGCTTCACGCCATCCTTGCGCGGGATGTGGAGGACGACGCCTTCCGTCCAGTGCGGGCGGATGCGCGGGACGCCGAGCGCTGGGCGAAATCCACGCGCCGCGCCCTGAACCTCGCTTATGACCGTCTCGCCGCTCTGCCTGAGACGGCGGATTGCGCGCCGGCGGCCGCCGCCATTCTCGATGTCCGCGACCGTCTTGCCGACGTCTGCGATCTGTTCGCACAGGCCGGCATCGGCGGCACGCTGACCCGCATCCATGGCGACTTCCAGTTGCCCCAGGTGCTGGTGGCGGGCGGCGACGCGTTCATCGTCGATTTCGAGCGGGCCTTCCCCTCGTCCGGCGAAGACCGTGCGGTCAAGGACAGTCCCTGGCGCGATGTGGCGGACCTGCTGCGGTCCCTGGCCCGCGCGTCCGCTCATGTGGACGCATCGGGCACCGAACTGCACGGCTTGACCGGCGTCGCGCAGCGCCGCGCGCTCATGGCGGGCTTCACCGCTCGCGCCCAGCGCGCCTTCCTCGCGGGCTATGGCGAGGCTGCGACATCGGCGAGCGGACCCGAGCGGGCCCTTCTGGACTCGTTCCTCGTCCGCAAGGTCGCGGAAGAGATCGCGAGCGAGGCCGGAAATGACCTCACCCGCGACTATGCCGTGCGCGCCCTCCATGCCTTGGCGGTGCGCTTCGCGGGGGCCGCCGAAATCGAGGCCCAGACCCTGGAGGACGGCGTGCCCGCGTGAGGCAAGCCGCGAAGAGCCCGCGCCGCCGGCGCGGGCTCAAGACATTGGCGCGAGAAACAGGAGGCGAGATCCGCGATGGGTGCGAGTGAGCCAGGGACCATCGATGCGGGTCTTGATGCCGGCACCGTCCACCGCATCTGCGGCGCGCGGCACGAGGACCCCTTCGCCGTACTCGGGCCCCATCCCGCACCCGGCGGCAGCGTGCTGCGCACCCTTCAGCCGGGCGCCCAGCTTGTGGAGGCCATCGACGGTGAGGGACGGGTCATTGCCCGCTTCGCGCAGATCGCGCCCGAGGGCCTGTTCGCGGCCCACCTGACCACCCCTGCCGCGCCAGACTATCGCCTGCGCATCACCTGGCCGGGCGGCGCGGTCCAGGAGACCGAGGACCCTTACGCCTTTCCTCCGCTGCTTGGCGGCCTCGACCTTCATCTTCTCGGAGAAGGCACGCATCTCAATCTCGCGGACGCGCTCGGCGCCCATGTGATGGAGGCGCAGGGCGTCAGCGGGGTCCGCTTCGCGGTCTGGGCGCCCAATGCCGCGCGCGTGTCCGTGGTGGGCGATTTCAATGGCTGGGACGGGCGCCGCCATCCCATGCGGCGTCATCCGGGTGCCGGCATCTGGGAAATCTTCCTTCCGCGCCTCGGCCCCGGCGCTGTGTATGCCTATGAGATATTGGCGCGCGACGGCACGCTGCTGCCGCTGAAGGCCGACCCCATCGCCCGCGCCACCCTTGCACCGCCGGCCACCGTCTCGGTCGTCCCAGACCCCGCGCCCTTTTCCTGGTCCGATGGAGACTGGATGGCCGCCCGCGCGCGCCGCCACGCGCCGGACGCGCCCTTGTCCATCTATGAGGTCCACGCGCCCTCCTGGCAGCGCATGGACGGCTGGCGCACACCCTCATGGGACGAACTGGCCGACCGCCTCATTCCCTATGTCACCGGCCTCGGCTTTACCCATGTGGAATTGCTGCCCATCACGGAATATCCGTTCGGCGGCTCCTGGGGCTATCAGCCGCTCGGCCTGTTCGCGCCCACCGCCCG
>JASBUY010000212.1 GCA_030147645.1 Aquabacter sp.
GCGTGCCGTCGATGACTTCGCCGAGATTGTGGGGCGGGATATTGGTCGCCATACCGACCGCGATGCCGCCGGCGCCATTGACCAGAAGATTGGGGAACTGGGCCGGGAGGACGGTGGGCTCGCGCTCGCTGCCGTCATAATTCTCCTGGAAATCGACCGTGTCCTTGTCGAGATCGTCGAGAAGCGCCTGGGTGACCTTTTCCATGCGCACTTCGGTGTAGCGCATGGCCGCCGGGGGATCGCCGTCCACCGAGCCGAAATTGCCCTGCCCGTCCACCAGCGGCAGGCGCATGGAGAAGGTCTGCGCCATACGGACCAGCGCGTCATAGACCGCCTGGTCGCCATGGGGATGGTATTTACCGATGACGTCGCCCACCACGCGGGCCGATTTGCGTTATGAACGGTTCCACAGATAGCCGTTCTCATGCATCGAATAGAGAATGCGGCGATGCACCGGCTTCAGCCCGTCGCGCACATCCGGCAGCGCACGGGAAACGATCACGCTCATGGCGTAATCGAGATAGGACCGCGAGAGTTCTTCGGTGATGGAGACCGGACGGATCTCGGAAGGCAGCGTGCCGCCGCCGGCCGGACTATCGGAATTGGCCAAAACGCACGTCTTTCCTGATGAAAAGGCTTGTTCCTTCTAGCCGATTCACCCCGGCGGCGCCAGCTAAAGGCGCACGGCCCGCCTTTGGCGAGCCCTTGAAAATCAAGGGTTTGCGAGCCCCTCCTCCGGCGCATGGGGGATGCGCCGGAGGTTTGGGCGAAAAGCGACCTATTGGGCGAGGAATCGGCTGATGGCTTCGCTCGCTTCCTGGATGTTCGCAATGCCGTTCAGATGGCCGCGCCCGCCGCCAATCTTCACCTGCTCCACGCGCGCCCCGCCCTTGCGGATTTCGTCCGCCGTGCGCTGGATGGCGCCGGGATGGAAGAGGATGTCCTCGTCGGAGGAAATGATCAGGACCGGCGCCTTGATGCGCTTCAGGCCGACATCCCCGCCCGCCGCGAAGATCTGGTTGGCCTTCACCAGATAGAGGAAATGGTTGGCATCGGCGAGGTTCGCCCGCGCGGCCGCGATCTCGTCCAGCTTCGCCTCGATGGCGTAGCGATTGTCGAGTGCGAGCGCGGGGTCCTTGCCCGGCTCCGCCCATTTGCGACCGAAGGTGGTATTGGCCCAGGGATAGGCATTGGCGCTCAGCGTCACGATCTTCAACGCCTGGGCGAGGCCCTGCTTGGGCGGCGTACCCCCATAATAATTCCCGCCATTGAAATTGGGATCGAGGCGGATGGGCGAGCCCCAGGCATCGAGCCAGGCCACGAGCCAGCCATCGGCCTCGCCTGCGCCGATCACCGGCACCACGCGCTGCACCACTTCGGGATAGCCGGTCGCCCATTCATAGGCCTGAAGCGCGCCCATGGACGGCCCCATCACCGCATGCAGCCGCGTGATGCCGAGAGAGTCCAGCAAGGCTTTCTGGACATTCACGAAATCGCGGATGGTGACAATGGGAAAGCTCGGCCCATACGACTTGCCGGTGTCCGGCGAGATGGAGGCGGGGCCGGTTGTCACCACGTTGGGATCGTTGGCGTTGAGATTCACCAGCGTATCGGACGAGATGATGTAATATTTGTCCGTGTCGAGCGGCTTTCCGGGGCCGATAATGGCATCCCAATAGCCCGGCGCCGTATCGCTTTCCTTGTATTTTCCGGCCGCATGGCTGGAGCCGGAGAAGAAGTGCGTGATGAGGATGGCGTTGCTCTTGTCGGCATTGAGCGTGCCATAGGCCTCCCACCCGACTTTCACATCCCGCAGCGGCGCGCCGCCGACGGTGGTGTAGCTCGGGAGCACGAAGGTCTCCTTCTTTACCAGCGCGTCCAGCGCCCATGAGGGCGTGCCCGGAGCGGCCAGGAGCCAGAGGGTGGCGGCAGCGATCGCGCGGAGCGCGGTTCGGCGCCCCTTGCGGAAAACGGCGGATGTCATGTCAGGTCCCTCCCATCAGGCCAGGCGGCGGGCCGCGCCCTCGTGCCAACGCGCAGGGCGCGGGTCCGGTTTCACCGCCCACACCACCCGGCAGCCTCGCGCCGTCCTTTGGACTCGCGCGGACTTCAGCCTACAAGCAGCGGTGGAAATTGGCAGGGCCTTTGGGAGCCCCCGTGAAGCGAAAGGGACCGCGCACGGCGGCATGGCGGCCCGCACGGTCAGCCGCGGATAAGCAAATGGCTATAAAATGGAACGTCACCCGTCATCTCGGCAGTTCCCGAGCGAGGGGGCTCCAGGTTTCAGGGATCGCCGGACTGTTCCGTTTGCGCGACCCGAATGACTTCGGATCGCGCACCGCGCCTTTCAGAGCGCGGAATTAGGATCGCAAGGGCGAGGTCCAGCCGTTCGGCCCCATATTACACGCGCTCAGCGAGCGGGAATTCCTCGAGGTTTTCCTTGAGGCCCCACGAGGTGACCCCTTCCCAGATGCCGCCGGACTCTGTCTCCCGTCCACTCACTTTGGAGCGCAACTTCATCACATAGGGGACACGCAACGTCGCCTGCGTGATCGTTGCCGTTGCGCGCACTTCCTTGCCGGGAGGGCAAACCACAGGAAACGAGATTTTATACGTCCGCGTTTCTTTGTTGGTTTCCCCCCATTTGCGCCCCAGAGAAGCCGACAGCTCAACGGACCCTTTGATTTCGCCGGCGCTGGGAAGCGCGCATTTGAATTCGTAACCGCGCTTGATCTGAATGCCCCACTGCCACTCATAAGTGGACGTGTGCTCGATGCTCTCGGAATATTCATACGTGCTGGATTGTGGCACGGCGGTTCGATTGGGGATGGTCACGCTGGTGAGAACCTTCGGCTTTTGCCCAAACAGTTCGGCGCGATTCAGATCGTAATTGAGGCTGACCAGATCCATGTCCTCATAAACAAATGTCCAATACTGATCTGAATTATCGGCATCACATGTGAACGCCCCTTTTCGTCCATCGCTATTGGCAAAGATGCACAGATCATTCCGATAGCATTTGATCTGGAACTGATAGAGGTGCTCTCCACGGCCCGGGACGAGAGTAAAATACTGGTCGTCGAAATCTCCGTCAAAAGCGCCGATCTCATGCTTATCGTTGGCAAACAGGAAGCGGCCGCTCTTCACATTCTTGATTTTGTAGCCACCCGGATGGGCGCCGAAATCCTTGACCAGCGTCCACCATTGGTCGGGATATTCGGCACCGATGAGGACGCCGAACCGCCCGTCCGGATTGTCGAACAGCAGCTGCTGCGACTGGACGTTCTGGAGACGGAACCGAATTCCGTCATCGGGGATATATGCCTTCGGTTGAGTTGTCGTGGGGGTGCCAGAGGTCGTGGACATGTGTCTTCTCCATGCGCCCATAAGCGGGCCCACGGATGCAATCTAAAGTTGATGACATAAAAAACACACTAAAATATCGCCCCGCCCCTCTGTCCACGTCCGGAAGGCTCACCGGGAGGTGGCGTGACACGGCACAGCCACAGGAAAGAGGGATCACAGGCGCACCGCCCATGTCCCCCCGGCCGTTCGACCAACGAGAGGGCTTGCAAATAGGCTCTTCAGGAGCACCCCTTACGCACTCTATGGTTGCACACACCCGGCGCGAAGTGATGATCAGAACGGGATTTCGTCGTCCATGTCGTCGGAGGGACGGCCGGCCGGCGCCGGGCGTCGCCCACCGCCGCCGCTGGAGCCGCCGCCAAAGCCCGAGCCGCCGCTGGAGCTGAAATTGCTGCCGCCGAAGCCGCCGCCGCCCCCACCGCCCATGGGGCTGGAAGAACCGAAATCGGAGCCGCCGCCGGCATAATCCTCGCCCTCACCGCCCCCGCCGCCCGAGCGGCCGTCGAGCAGGGTCAGTTCGCCGCGATAGGGGCGCAGGACGACCTCGGTGAAATAGCGCTCGGCGCCCTGATTGTCGGTGGCTTTGCGGGTCTCAAGCTGGCCTTCGATATAGACTTTGGAGCCCTTCTTCAGGAACCGCTCGGCAACGCCCACCAGATTCTCGTTGAAGATGGCCACGGTGTGCCACTCGGTGCGCTCGCGCCGTTCGCCGGAGGCCTTGTCGCGCCACGTCTCGGACGTGGCGATGCGCAGATTGCACACGCGCCCGCCATTCTGGAACGAGCGGATTTCCGGATCCCGGCCGAGATTGCCGATCAGGATCACCTTATTGACGCTGCCGGCCATCTCTTCCTCCCTGCGCTGCCGGCCCCGCCGGCGCTCGTCCCGTACCAAAGCGCGCACCATAGAGCCCTTTGCGCCCCATGACACCGCATTCCCCACGGCAAAAGCCGCCTATCAACAATCTCGCGCCCGTCCCCTCCCGCTCGGCGAAGGATGGGGCAACCCCGGGGGGCACCGGCCAAGTGTTCTTCTTATGTTCTATTCCTAACCGAGGTTGGGGGCAACCCTCCCCCGCCCCAGCACGCGGCATTTTTGCTGGACGATGCCGCCGTTCATGATACGTTCCCTACCGCAGCGCACGCGGCATCCTAAATTGAGTCGGACTCTCCCCGAGGCGATGCGAGTGGTTCGTGCGGGCGGCCGTTGCGGCGCGCCCCGCCGGCCGTGATCCGCCCCGCGAAAGGACCGTAAGATGGTGCAGCGCGCCGCCTCCTTTTCCCTCCGCGAGCCGATGATTCCATGAGCGAGCGTTCCCCTTCCCGCCTCACCGCCGGCGCTCCCGAGCGGCGCGACGCCCGCATGCTCTCGGTGCGCGGCGCGCGCGAGCACAATCTGAAGAATGTGGACCTGGACGTGCCGCGCGACAGCCTGGTGGTGTTCACCGGCCTGTCGGGCTCGGGGAAGTCCTCGCTTGCCTTCGACACCATCTATGCCGAGGGCCAGCGGCGCTATGTGGAAAGCCTTTCCGCCTATGCCCGCCAGTTCCTGGAGATGATGCAGAAGCCGGACGTGGACCAGATCGATGGTCTCTCGCCCGCCATTTCCATCGAGCAGAAGACAACCTCGAAGAACCCGCGCTCCACGGTCGGCACCGTCA
>JASBUY010000214.1 GCA_030147645.1 Aquabacter sp.
CTGCATGCCGATGCCGCCGCCCCCCGCCGTGCTTTTCAGCATGACGGGATAGGTGATGGCCTGCGCCGCCTCCAGCGCCGCCTCGACAGTGTCCAGCAGGCCCGTGCCGGGAAGCAGCGGCACGCCGCTCTTTTCCGCAATCTCGCGCGCCGTGTGCTTGAGCCCGAAGGCGGTCAGATGCTCGGGGCGCGGGCCGATGAAGACGATCCCCGCCTCCTTCAGCGCTTGCGCGAAGCGCACATTTTCGGAGAGGAAGCCGTAGCCGGGATGGACCGCCTGCGCGCCGCTCGCCTTGCAGGCGGCGATCACGGCCTCGACGTTGAGATAGCTCTCGGCGGCAGGCGCCGGGCCGAGGCGAACCGCCTCGTCCGCCTCCAGGACCGGCCGGGTGAAGCGGTCGGCGTCCGAATAGACGGCGACGGAGGAGATGTTAAGCCGGCGAAGCGTGCGCGCGACCCGCCGCGCGATCTCACCGCGATTGGCGATCAGGACCTTTGTGAACATGGCATCACCTGTGACGGCAAATCGTTGGGCGGGACGGGCCGTGAGCGGGACCAAGGGGATACAAGCGCGCGTCATGGCCGGGCTTGGCCCGGCCATCCACCACTCTCCACCGGCGCACCCGGCGGCAGCCCGTGAATGCCCGGATCAAATCCGGGCATGACGGGGACAAATGTCGGAAGCGACTCAGCCGCTGGTATCTTCCCCAGCGAAGATCAGGACGCGGATCGGCGTCGGGTTGAAGCCGTTGCAGGGATTGTTAATCTGCGGGCAGTTGGAGATGACGCACAGCACGTCCATCTCGGCCATCAGCTCCACATAGTCCCCCGGCTTCGACACGCCATCGACAATGGCGAGATTGCCCGACGGCTCGATGGGCACGTTCATGAAGAAATTGATGTTCGGGACGATGTCCCGCTTGCTCATGCCGTGCTTGGTCACCGCGAGCACGAAATTCTCGCGGCATGCGTGCTGGAACTTGGTGTGATGCCCGAAGCGCGCGGTGTTGCTCTCGCAGGAACAGGCGCCCGCTGACGTGTCGTGGCCGCCGCTGGTGTCGGCGGTCACGGTTGCCATGAGCCGGCCTTCGCTGGAGATGAGCCGTGTGCCCACCCCCACATAGGCGGAGCCCTGGACGCGGAGCGTGTCCTGCGCCGAATAGCGCTCGGAAAAATCGTCTGCACGGTAGAACAGCGTATCCACCGCCTGCTGGCCTTCCAGGTCGATGATGCGGATGGACTGGCCCTTGCGCACGAGGCCCGACCAGGGGGCCTCGGCGGGGATGTCATGGACCGCGATGGCGCTGTTGGGGTCGCGCACGGGGGCGGCGAAGAAGCGTTTGGTCATGATCTCCCCCTCAGCGCGCGAGATTTTCGAAGCCACGCGCGGCTTCGCGGGTGGCGGTGCGGCAGAAATCGTCGAAGGCCGGCTCGCTGCCCCAGAAGCGGATCGCCTCCACATTTCCGGCGGCATAGTCGGGGTTCGGATCCAGCGGGTGGGGACAGTTGGAGAGCGCCACCAGCATGTCCATCTCCGCCCGCAGGTCCACGAAATCGCCCGCGTCGCGCGGCGCGCCTGTCCACACGAAGCGGCCCTCCGCGTCGGTGCGCACCGGAGCGAAAAAAGTGAGGCAGGGCGGTATGTCGCGCTTGTCGAGGCCGAGCTTGCCGGCGGCGAGGATGAAATTGTCCCGCGTGTTGCGCAGATAGCCCGCCGCCTTGTAGCGCCGGTTCGAAGCGGCCGTTGAGCCACCCACCAGCGCGTCATGCATGCCGCTCGTATCCTCCACGATGGAGAACATGACGCGGCCCATGTCGGAAAAGATCACCCGGCCTTTGCCCAGCGCGGCGGTCCATTGGATCTTCACCGTGTCCGCATAATTGATGCGCTCCGAGGGATCGGCCGCATTCCAGGCGATGAGCGAGACGGCGGAGGGCGCGTCCATCAGCGCGATGCGCAGCGTCTCGCCCGCCAGCAGGCGCGAGGTCCAGTACCAGCCGGCGGGGATGGTCTCGCGCTTCAGGGGGCCGGGCGGAAGCAGAACCGAGCCGCGCGCCGTGGGCGCTGGCATGACGCGCGGCGCCTGGCCCTGGCCTTCGGCCTTCAATTCCTCATAGCGGCGCCGATGGGCGTCCATGCGCGCCTGCGTGTCCGGGGTGACGGTCATGTCTCTCTCCTCAGCGAGGAAGCGGCGCCGGGTCGTCCCGGCCGGTGTCCAGAGCGGCAGCCGGGTCGTCCCGGTCCGCGAGAGGGGCGGGCGCGCCGGCGATACGGCGCGGCCAGACCTCGATGTCGCGCGCGACCACCGCGCCGAAGCGCGCGCGGTCATCGCCGGTGCGCCTGCGCTCGAAGGCGATCACGCGGGTGGCGAGCGTGAAGGCTTCCTTCAGGTCGTGGGTCACCATGACCACGCTCAGTTCGCACTCGTTCCACAGGCGCTTCATGAGCACATGGATGTCGGCGCGGATGCCGGGGTCGAGGGCGCCAAAGGGCTCGTCCAGCAGCAGGATTTTGGGCTTGCGCATCACGGCCTGGGCCAGCGCGAGGCGCTGCTGCATGCCGCCGGAGAGCGCGGCGGGATACTTATCCTCGCTCCCGGCAAGTCCCACTTCGGCGATCAGCGCCCGCGCCTCCTCCTGCGCCTGCCGCTTGGCGGCTCCGAACAGTCGCCCGGTGAAGGGCGCCTTGGGGAGTTCGGCGGCCAGCATCACATTCCCGAGGACGGTGAGATGCGGGAACACCGAATAGCGCTGGAATACGACGCCCCGATCCGGCCCCGGCTCGCGGGCGAGCGGGCGTCCGTCCACCAGGATCTGGCCGCGCGTCGGCTGCTCCTCCGACAGGAGCATGCGCAGGAAGGTGGTCTTGCCGCACCCGGACGGCCCGACCAGCGCCACGAAGGAGCGCGGGGCGAAATCGAGGGAGATGTTCTCCAGCACGATCTGGTCGCCATATTCCTTCCAGACATGGGAGACGGAAATGGCGGTCATTTCGCGCCCCCGAACCAGGGGAAGGCGGCGTCGCGCAGCTTGGCGAGGCCGTAATCCATGGCGACCGAGAGCAGCGTGATCCAGGCCACATAAGGCAGAATCACATCCATGGCGAGATAGCGCCGCACGAGGAAGATGCGGTAGCCGAGCCCGGAATCCGAGGCGATCGCCTCAGCCGCGATCAGGAACAGGAAGGCGGGGCCGAGCGAGAGGCGCAAGGCGTCGAGCAGGCGCGGCAGAATCTGCGGCAGCACCACGCGCAGCGCGATCTGCCAGGTGGAGGCGCCCAGCGTCTGCGCCTTGATGAGCTGCTCCTTGGGCAATTCCTTCACCCGCATGGCGAGGTCGCGCGTGAGGAAGGGCGCGACGCCGATCACGATGAGGGCGATTTTCGATGCTTCCCCGAGCCCCATGACGATGAACAGGATCGGCAACAGCGCCAAGGGCGGCACCATGGAGACCATGGCGACGAACGGCGCCAGGAATGCGCTCATCAGC
>JASBUY010000222.1 GCA_030147645.1 Aquabacter sp.
TCGTGCCAACGCAGGCCGGACAGATCGATGCCGCGATCCTTGGCGCGGTCGCGTGCGGCGACCGCTACCACCTTGATGCTCCGGCCGGTCCGCGCCGCGATGGCCGCCTCCTGGCGCGCCAGCATCCGGACCACGCCAGCCCCGACCGTTCCGAGGCCGGCCAGCCCAACTCTCAAGTCACTCATGTTCAAACCGTGGTTCGGGATCAGCGGGCGGCGCTCAGGGGCACGACATTGTGCAGCGTGGTGCCGGCCGTATCGAAGAAGCGGCGGATGTTGCGCGCAGCCTGGCGGATGCGCTGCTCATTCTCCACCACCGCGATGCGCACATAGTCGTCGCCATGCTCACCGAAGCCGACGCCCGGCGCGACGGCGACTTCCGCCTTCTCGATCAGCAGCTTTGAGAATTCCACGCTGCCCATCGCCCGGAACGGCTCGGGAATGGGCGCCCAGGCGAACATGGAGGCGGTGGGAACGGGAATGTTCCAGCCCGCCCGGCCGAAGCTCTCCACCATGGCGTCGCGGCGGCGCTTATAGGTTTCGCGCATCTCGCCGATATAGTCCTGCGGGCCGTTGAGTGCGGCGGTCGCGGCCACCTGGATGGGGGTATAGGCGCCGTAGTCGAGATAGGACTTCACCCGCGACAAGGCCGCCACGAGACGGTCGTTGCCGACGGCAAAGCCCATGCGCCAACCGGCCATGGAGAAGGTCTTGGACATCGACGTGAACTCGACCGTCACATCGATCGCCCCCGGAACCTGGAGGACCGAGGGAGGCGGATTGTCGTCGACATAGAGTTCCGCGTAAGCGAGGTCGGACAGGATGATGAGGTCGTTCTTCTTCGCGAACGCGACCACGTCTTTGTAGAAGTCCAGGCTCGCCACCGTCGCCGTCGGATTGGACGGATAGCACAGCACCACCGCGATGGGCTTCGGAATGGAGTGCTGAACCGCCCGCTCCATGGCATGGAAGAAGCCGGCATCGGGCTCCACCGGCACGGAGCGGATCACGCCGCCCGCCATCAGGAAGCCGAAGGCATGGATGGGATAGGAGGGATTGGGCGTCAGGATCACGTCGCCCGGCGCGGTGATGGCCTGCGCCATGTTGGCGAAGCCCTCCTTCGAGCCGAGCGTCGCGACGATCTGCGTGTCGGGATTGAGCTTCACGCCGAAGCGGCGCTCATAATAGGCGGCCTGGGCGCGGCGCAGGCCCGGAATGCCCTTGGACGCGGAATAGCGATCGGTGCGCGGGCGGCCGATGGTATCCTTGAGCTTTTCGATGACGTGCGCGGGCGCCTCGAGATCGGGATTGCCCATGCCGAGGTCGATGATGTCCACCCCGGCGTTGCGGGCGGCGGCCTTCACGCGGTTCACCTGCTCGAACACATAGGGCGGCAGCCGGCGAATACGGTGAAAATCGGTCATCTCACTCGAGCTCCAAATGCCGCGTCATTTCCTCCCGCGCGGCGAACGGGCTTTCTAGATCGCCGCCGCCCCGCATCAAAGCGTTTTCGTAACCGGAGCCGGCAGGCAATCGCACGCCCCTTTTCGGGACGCTCGGAAGCCTACACTAGCCGCCAGCGATGAACGAAAAATTCCTCACGGCCGAGCAGATCAGCCGAACCCGCTTTGCCGCTTTGCCGCCGTCAAGGTGTTCTGAAGCAGGCAGGCGATGGTCATCGGCCCGACTCCCCCCGGAACAGGCGTGATCCGGCCCGCAATGCCCTGGGCTTCCTGGAAGGCGACATCTCCGACAAGGCGGGTTCCGCCGTCCGGCTTCGGGATGCGGTTGATGCCCACATCGATCACCGTCGCACCCGGCTTGATCCAGTCGCCGCGCACCATTTCCGGGCGCCCCACCGCCGCGACCAGAATGTCTGCGGTCCGGCATTCGCCCGGCAGGTCCCGGGTGCGGGAATGCGCGATGGTGACGGTGCAGTCCTCCTTCAGCAGAAGCTGGGCGGCGGGCTTACCGACGATGTTGGAGCGTCCCACCACCACGGCCTTCAGGCCGGCCAGCGAGCCGAGTTCGCGCTTCAGGAGAATGACGCAGCCGAGCGGGGTACAGGGCACAAGGGCATCGAGTCCGACAGCAAGACGACCCGCATTCACCACATGGAACCCGTCCACATCCTTGGCCGGATCGATGGCCGAGAGCACCTTCATGCTGTCGATATGCGCCGGCAGCGGCAGTTGCACGAGGATGCCGTGAACCGCCGGGTCTGCATTCAGGCGCTGGACGAGGGTCAACACCTCCTGCTCAGGCGTATCGGCGGGAAGCTTGTGCTCGAAGGAGGCCATGCCGACCTCGCGGGTCTGTGCGCCTTTATTGCGCACATAAACCTGGCTCGCCGGGTCCTCGCCCACCAGGACCACCGCAAGGCCCGGCGTCAGGCCGCGCGCCGTCAGGCTCTCCACCTCCCGCGCGATCTCAAGCCGCAAATCGGCCGCCACGGCCTTTCCGTCGATGATCCGGGTGTCGTTCACGCACGCCTCCGCGCCTCGGGTCCGTTGATAGTAATTTTCTTAATAGGAAAATTATTTTATTCAACAGGAGAAAGGTCACCCTTTTCCCAGCCGGCCTTCACTTGGGCCTTGTAGTCGGCGTACCGGCCCTCCGCGATCGCCGCCCGCGCCCCGCGCATCAAGTCCTGGTAATAGTGCAGGTTCGCCCAGGACAGCAGCAAGCCGCCGAGCATCTCGCCGCATCGAATGAGATGATGGAGATAGGCCCGCGAATAATCGCGCAGCGCGGGACACTCGCTTTCCTCATCCAGCGGACGCGGATCGTTCTGGTGCCGCGCATTCTTCAGATTGATGCGGCCGAAGCGGGTGAAGGCCAAAGCATGCCGCCCCGAACGGGTGGGCATGACGCAATCGAACATGTCGATGCCGCGCCCGACCGCCTCGATCAGGTCGTCGGGCGTTCCAACGCCCATTAGATAACGGGGCTTGGTGGTGGGCAGATGGGGCTCCACCGTCTCGATCATGCGCAGCATGACCTCCTGCGGCTCGCCGACCGCGAGACCACCGATGGAATAGCCGGGAAAATCCATACCGGCGAGCGCCCGAGCGGACTCGATGCGCAGTGCTTCTACCGCGCCCCCCTGCACAATTCCGAACACCGCGCGCCCCTTCGGCTGCTGTTCGAAGGCGCGCTTCGAGCGCTCGGCCCAGCGCAGCGAGAGGCGCATGGCCCGCTCGGCTTCCTCGTCCGAACAGGGCAGTTTCACGCATTCGTCCAGTTGCATCTGAATATCGGCGCCCAGCAGGCCCTGAATCTCCATGGCCCGCTCTGGGGTGAGGTGGTGCATGACCCCGTCGATATGGGAGCGGAACGTCACCCCGTTTTCGTCCAGCTTGCGCAACTCGGACAAGCTCATGACCTGGAAACCGCCGGAATCCGTAAGAATCGGTCGGTCCCAGTGCATGAAGCGGTGCAGTCCGCCGAGCGCGGCGATGCGTTCCGCTCCAGGGCGGAGCATCAAGTGGTAGGTGTTGCCCAGCAGAATGTCGGCGCCGGTGGCGCGGACCTGGTCGGGATAGACACCTTTCACCGTGGCCACGGTGCCCACCGGCATGAAGGCCGGGGTCGCAATGTCTCCGCGCGGCGTGGAAACCACACCTGTGCGCGCCGTCCCGTCCGTGGCATTCAGGCGGAAGGAAAAGCCCTCACTCATGCCGTCTCTCCCGAGCGCGAAAGAAGGCAGGCGTCGCCATAGGAATAGAAGCGATAGCCCTGCGCGATGGCATGGGCATACGCGCGCTTCTGAGTTTCGTGACCCACGAAGGCGGCCACCAGCATGACAAGAGTGGATTTGGGGAGATGGAAATTGGTCATCATGAGATCCACGGCCCGAAAGCGATATCCGGGCGTAATGAAGATGTCTGTCTCGCCGCGATAAGGCGCGATGGCGCCACCGGCCGCCGCCGTCTCGATGAGGCGGGTGGGCGTCGAGCCCACCGTGAGAATCCGGCCGCCATTCGCCTTCACCGCATTGAGGGCTGAGGCCACCTCAGAGGTCACCTCGCCCCATTCCGCGTGCATGCGATGGTCCGTCGTGTCTTCCGCCTTCACAGGCAGAAATGTGCCGAGGCCCACATGCAGCGTGACGGTGTGCACCGAGGCTCCGGCGGCCCTGACCTGCTCCATCAGAGGGGGCGTGAAGTGAAGGCTGGCCGTGGGGGCGGCGACGGATCCTTCGACCCGTGCGAACAGCGGCTGATAGTCGGTGCGATCGCGGGCATCTTCGGGGCGCCGCGCTGCGATATAGGGCGGCAGCGGCATGTGGCCGACAGCGTCGATGGCCGCATCCAGAGCAGGCCCTGATAGATCGAAGGAGAGGACGACGGCCCCCTCTTCACCCTTCTCGATCACTTCCGCATCCAGCGTCCCCGTCAGGCAGGTGCGCCCCTCGCCGCCGAAGCGGATGCGGTCGCCCGGCACCAAGCGTTTCGCCGGCCGCGCCAGCGCCACCCAGCGATCCTCCGAGAGACGGCGCACGAGCGTCGCCTCCAGGTGGACAATGCTGCCGCCATCGCGGGCCCGCGTACCGTCAAGCCGCGCCGGGATCACCTTCGTGTCGTTGACCACTACCGCGTCGCCGGGGCGAAGGAAGGACGGAAGATCCGCCACGCGCGCATCCTGAAGCTCAGGTTCAGCGGCCGGGCGCACGACCAATAGGCGCGCCGTCTCGCGCGGCTCGGCCGGACGGAGCGCGATGCGCTCGGGGGGCAGGTCAAAATCGAAAGCGTCGACGCGCATGGTCCCTCGGAACACGCGCCACCATGGAGAGGCGCATTAGCGGCACCTCGTACCGGGCTTCGCCTGCGGAAGGAAGTGCGCCGCCGGAATGCGAGCCTTGACGGGAAAGCGTGCGCGTCCGGCGCGCTCAGAAAATGGCGATCGCGCCTTGCCAGATGGCCCAGCTCATGGCGGCGGTGATGAGGAGCCCAAGGACGGTCGCGAAAAAGCCGGCCAAGATGACACCGCCGTCCCGCTCCACGAGGCCGAGGCC
>JASBUY010000227.1 GCA_030147645.1 Aquabacter sp.
CTGATCGCTGCTGAACGCAGGACGGAGAGGGCCGCTCCCCGGCGCGGCCCTTTTCTTTTTGCGCGTCCGCTTGACGGGCGTTGCATTCCGGCTCAAGGCCCAAAGCGCGGTGCGCGGCCCTGTCCGCCCGGCGCGACCTGCGGCACACCCACCTGCGCCGGCTCCTTCAGCCCCGCCAAAGGTGCATCCATGTCAGCGTCCGTTTCGCCGCTCGCGCCCACGTCCGTTCCCGAGCTTCCTCCGGTTCCGGGCGTCACCTTCGCCACCGCCGAGGCGGGCATCCGATACAAGGGGCGCACCGACGTCCTCCTCGCCGCCTTTGCGCGAGGCACCACCGTCGCGGGCGTCACCACGCGCTCCCTGTGCCCCTCGGCTGCGGTGGAGTGGTGCCGCACCGTGCTGAAGAAGGGCAAGGCGCGCGGCCTGGTGGTCAATTCCGGCAACGCCAACGCCTTCACCGGCAGCAAGGGCCGCGAATCGACCGCCTTGACCGCCGAGATCGACGCCCGCGCGCTCGGCTGTAAGCCGGCCGAAGTCCTTCTCGCCTCCACCGGCGTCATCGGCGAACCGCTGGACGCCAGCAAGTTCGAGGGCGTGCTCCAGGCCACGCACGAGCGTCTGGCGCCCGGCCCTTGGGTCGATGCCGCCCGCGCCATCATGACCACGGACACGTTCCCGAAGCTCGCCATGGCGAACGTCACGCTCGACGGCGTGGACGTGGTCATTGCCGGCATGGCCAAGGGTGCGGGCATGATCGCGCCCGACATGGCCACCCTGCTGTCCTTCGTCTTCACCGACGCCCCGATCGCGGCGGACGTTTTGCAGAAGATGCTGTCGAAGGGCGTGCGCGACACCTTCAATGCGGTGACCATCGACGGCGACACCTCCACCTCTGATACTTTGCTCGCCTTCGCGACCGGCGCCGCCAAGGCGCGCGGCGTCTCCACCCTTAAATCCTTCGAGGATCCCCGCGTCCGCTCGTTCCGCAAGGCGCTCCAGAAGGTGCTGGCGGACCTCGCCGAGCAGGTGGCGCGGGACGGCGAGGGTGCGCGCAAGCTGGTGCGGGTGAACGTCACCGGCGCTGTGAGCCGCAAGTCGGCTCGCCGCATTGCCATGTCCATCGCCAATTCGCCGCTGGTGAAGACGGCGGTCGCGGGCGAGGACGCCAATTGGGGGCGCGTCGTCATGGCGGTCGGCAAGGCCGGCGAGCCGGCGGACCGTGACCGCCTCGCCATCTCTTTCGGTGACATCCGCGTTGCCGCCAACGGCATGCGCGACCCGTCTTATGACGAGGCGGCGGTGTCGGCCTATATGAAGAATGACGTGGTGGACATCACGGTGGATCTCGGGCTCGGCAAGGGCACGGATCGGGTGCTGACCTGCGATCTCACCAAGGAATATGTCGCCATCAACGGCGATTACCGCTCATGAAGCTGACCTTGGTCGTCGCTTGCGCGCTCGTCGATGCCGACGGGCGCGTGCTCGTGGCCCAGCGCCCCGAGGGCAAGGCCCTCGCCGGCCTGTGGGAGTTTCCCGGCGGCAAGATGGAAGCGGGCGAGCGGCCTGAGGACACCCTCATCCGCGAACTGAAGGAAGAGCTGGGCATCACGGTGAAGGAAGCGTGCCTCGCCCCGCTCACCTTCGCCAGCTATGCCTATGACACCTTCCATCTGCTGATGCCGCTCTGGATCTGCCGGCGCTGGGAAGGCACCGTCCAGCCGCTGGAACACACGGCGCTGAAATGGGTGCGGCCCGGGAAGCTGCGCGACCTCTCGATGCCGCCCGCCGACGAACCGCTCATTCCGCCGCTGATCGACCTGCTCGGCCCATAGCCCGCTTTCGCCTCTGAGGCATCCCGATCCCTGCGGCCGGGCAAGGGATCAGTCGATTCCTGGGACGCTCATGAGGCGTTCCAAGGCCGCACGCAGTGCGCCGGGCAAGGGCACAGGCCGGCGGTGCTCGCGATCCACATAGACATGGATGAAATGGCCCTGCGCGCAGGCTGTGGGGTCCGTGCCCTGGAAGATGGCGATCTCGTAGCGCACCGAGCTGGAGCCGAGCCGCGCCACGCGCACGCCCGCCGTAACCGGCGCGGGAATCTCCACGCTGCGGAAATAGGCGCATCGCGTTTCCACCACGAGGCCGATCACCGGACTGCGGGCGGGATCGAGCACGCCGCTCTGCATGAGGAAGGCGTTCACCGCCGTATCGAAGAAGGAATAGAACACCACGTTGTTCACATGGCCGTAGATGTCCATGTCCGCCCAGCGGGTGGTGATGGGATAATGAAAGCCGTAATCCGCGAGCCGAGTGGGGGTCTCTCGGGCAGGCGCGCTTGGGCCGGTCATACGAAAATCCTTGAGCTTGAGGGCGTCAGGCCGGCTCGACGGTCAGAACGGCGCCGTCGGCTCGCGTCACGGTGACCTTGGCGCCGGCGGGCAGATCGGGCCCGGCGCAGCGCCAGACCGTATCCTCCACCCGCACCATGCCGTAGCCATCCGCAATGGCGCTCTCCAGCACCAGCACCCGACCCACCAACGCATCCGCCCGGCGGTTGAGAAAGGGACGATCGCTCGCCTTGTCGCGGCTCGGAGCCAAACGACGCCCCACGATCACGCTCGCCACGGACAACACGGCGAAGATCGTCACCTGGATTTCCCAGCCGAGGGCGAAGGCGAAGGAGAGGAGGCCGGTCACCGCCGCAGCGATGCCCAGCCAGATCAGCGATGCGCCCGGCGCGGCCACTTCCAGCACCAGCAGCACGCCGCCGAGCGCGATCCAGCTCCAGGGACTGGCGAGAAAGGAGGCGATGTCCATGAGCGGCGCCCGTCACGCGGTCCCGTCTGAAGGCGCGGCCGGTGGGCGCGGCACGGAAGGTCCGGTTGCTCCCGAGGGGCGCGGAGCCGAACTACCGGCGAAGGCGTCGCGCGCCAGTTCAGCGATGCCGCCGAGCGAGGACAGAAGGGCCGTGGCCTCATAGGGGATCAGAACCACCTTCTGGTTTGGCGCTCCCGCCAGCCGCTCAAAGGCGCGGACATACTTTTCGGCGATGTAGTAATTCAGCGCCGCCGGGTCCCCGCCGGCCACGGCGCCGGAGAGCACGGCGGTTGCCTTCGCATCCGCTTCGCCGAGGCGCTCGCGGGCCTCCGCGTCGCGGAAGGCGGCTTCGCGCCGGCCCTCTGCCTGAAGGATCTGCGACTGCTTCTGGCCTTCCGCCTTGAGGATCTGTGCCTGCCGCAGGCCCTCCGCCTCCAGCACCGCCGCGCGCTTGTCGCGCTCCGCCTTCATCTGGCGCGCCATGGCGGCGACGAGATCGGCGGGCGGGACGATGTCCTTGATCTCGATTCGGTTGATCTTCACGCCCCAGGCGGACACAGCGGCGTCTACCACCCGCAGCAGCCGCTCATTGATCTCGTCGCGGTGCGACAGCAACTGATCGAGGTCCATGGACCCCATGACGGTGCGGATATTGGTGGTGGTCAGCGCCAGTATGGAAATGTCGAGCCGCGACACCTCGTAGCTGGCCTTCGCAGCGTCGAACACCTGGTAGAAGACGACACCGTCCACCGAGACCGTGGCATTGTCCTTGGTGATCACCTCCTGCGTGGGCACGTCATGGACCTGCTCCATCACGTTCACGCGATTGCCGATGCGATCGATGAAGGGGATAATGAGATTGAGGCCCGGCGAGAGCGTACGGATATAACGCTGG
>JASBUY010000232.1 GCA_030147645.1 Aquabacter sp.
CTCATGGTGCGGCTTGCGGACCTCACCCGCAATGCTTTCATTAACGGCGACCTCTCCACCGTCATGAGCCCGCGCACCGTGATCACCTGGGCCGAGAATGCCGACATCTTCAAGGATCTCGGCTTTGCCCTGCGGGTCACCTTCCTGAACAAATGCGACGAGCTGGAACGCAGCCTGGTGGCCGAGTTCTATCAGCGCTGCTTCGGCCAGGAACTGGCGGAAAGCTCCGTGAACGTCGCGCTCACCTGAGCGCCGCGGCCGCCCACGTGGCGGCCGATCCCGGAAGGCGAGGCGCCCGCCGTGCGCGGCGGGCCGCCCAACAGATGGTGCAGCCATGGCGCCCCCATCCAACAAGGTCGCGAAGTCCACCCCCAAGGAAGCGCCCATTGAGCCGTTCAAGCGCGCGGTGGCTGGCTGCTTCAAGGCCATTGCCGGCGTCTCCGAGTTCGACGTGACGTTCGCGGCCGAACGGCCGAGCCTCGGTCCCGACCGGGTGCGCCTGCCCGAGCCGCCGCGCCGCCTCTCCGCCCACGATGCCGCGGTGCTGCGCGGGCATGCGGACTCGCTCGCGCTGCGCCTCGCCTGCCATGACACCGGCGTCCATCGCCGCATGGCGCCCACCGGCGACGTCGCGCGCGCGGTGTTCGATGCCGTGGAGCAGGCCCGCGTCGAGGCGCTGGGCGGGAACCGCATGGAAGGCGTGAAGCGCAATCTCAGCGCCATGCTGGCGGACAAATATCATCGCGGCCCTTACGCCGACATCACCGACCGCGCGGACGCCCCCATCGAGGATGCCGTCGCGCTCATGGTGCGCGAGCGCCTGACCGGCCAGGCGCCCCCGCCCGATGCGAGAAAGATCGTGGATCTGTGGCGCGACTTCATAGAGGCGCGCGCGGAAGATGATCTCGCGCGCCTCGCCGACAGCATCGAGGACCAGAAGGCGTTCAGCCAGATTTCCCGTGACCTGCTGTCCTCGCTGGAAATGGGCGAGGATTCCGCACTGGAGAGCGACGACGATTACGAGCAGGACGACAAGACGGACGGGCGCGAGGAACAGGCCGGAGAAGAGGGCGACACCCGCGAGGACGAGAGCCAGCAGGGCGCAACCGAGGTGGAAGCGGAACTCTCCGACGACACCCTTCCCGAAAGCGCGGTGGAGAGCGAGGCGGGACCGCCGGCCGAAATGCCCGACGAATCCGAGATGGGCGACGCGGACGAGGCGTCCCAGCCCTGGCAGCCGCGCACGCCCCAGGGCGCCGACAAGAACGGCCCGGAATATCACGCCTTCACTCCGAAATTCGACGAGGAGGTGCGGGCCGAGGATTTGTGCGACGCCGAGGAACTGACGCGGCTGCGTGCCTATCTGGACAAGCAGCTCTCGCACCTCCAGGGCGTGGTCTCGCGCCTCGCCAACCGCTTGCAGCGGCGCCTTCTCGCGCAGCAGAACCGGGCCTGGGAGTTCGATCTGGAAGAAGGCGTCCTCGACCCCGCCCGTCTGTCGCGCGTGGTGACGGACCCGACCGCCGCCCTCTCCTTCAAGCGCGAGCGCGACACCGAATTCCGCGACACGGTGGTCACGCTGCTGATCGACAATTCCGGCTCCATGCGCGGGCGGCCTATCACGGTGGCCGCCACCTGCGCCGATATTCTCGCGCGCACGCTGGAACGGTGCGGGGTGAAGGTGGAAGTGCTCGGCTTCACGACCCGCGCCTGGAAGGGCGGGCAATCGCGCGAGGCGTGGCTGGCCTCGGGCAAGCCCGCCAATCCGGGCCGGCTCAATGATCTGCGCCACATCATATATAAATCGGCGGACGCGCCCTGGCGGCGCGCGCGGCGCAATCTCGGCCTCATGATGCGCGAGGGTCTGCTGAAGGAGAATATCGACGGCGAAGCGCTCGATTGGGCGCACCAGCGTCTGCTCGGCCGGCCCGAGGCGCGCAAGATCCTGATGATGATCTCGGACGGCGCTCCGGTGGACGATTCCACCCTCTCCGTGAATGCGGGGAATTATCTGGAACGGCACCTGCGGCACATCATCTCCGACATCGAAACCCGCTCGCCGGTGGAGCTGATCGCCATCGGCATCGGCCACGACGTGACACGCTATTACCGGCGCGCCGTGACCATCGTGGACGCAGAAGAGCTGGGCGGGGTGATGACGGAAAAGCTCGCCGAACTCTTCTCCGAGGCGCCCGCGCGCGTCCCCTCCCGCTCCAGGATGCATTGAGGGCATCATGCGTCTGTCGCGGCGGCAGGTCTTCACGCTGGCAGGGTCGGGGCTGGCCTGCGCCGGCCTCCTGGCGGGCGGCCTGCGCGCCTTTGCCAAGCCCGACGCCCAGCCGCGCGAGCCGATCCCCATAACGGTGACGGCGAGCCCGATCCCGACTTTCCGCCCGCAGTCGCAGGATACACGCTTCGGCAAGCTGGAGTATCGCGGGGGGATAACGCTGAGTTCGGACTTTCCCGGATTCGGCGGCATTTCCGGCTTCGTCCTGGAGCCGAAGGGCAGAGGGTTTCTCGCCCTCACCGATGCGGGCCTGTTCCTGAAAGGCAAGCTGGATACGGACGGCGACCGGCCCGTGGGTCTGTCCGATGTGATGGCGGCGGCCATGCTGGACGAGAAGGGCCGCATCCAGGCGAGCCAGGGCCGGGGCGATGCCGAGGCGCTCGCGGTCGCACCAGACGCGGTCTATGTGACCTTCGAGGACATCAACGAATTGTGGTCCTATCCGGGTCCGGATCCGCTGGGCAAGACCGGCATTCCCGTGCCGGTGCCCCCTGGCGTGAAGAAGCTGCGGCAGAATCTCGGGCTGGAAGCCCTGGTCTATGTGCCCGGCCCGCCCATGACCGGCGCGCTCATCGCCATCGGCGAGCAGGGTGCGAGCGCGGAGGACGATCTGCCCGGCTTCATCATTTCGGGACCGACGCCCGGCGCCTTCACCGTGCGAAAGAGCGGCGTCTTCAGCGCCACCGACGCAGCCATCGGCCCCAACGCGACCCTGTATCTTCTGGAGCGCAGCTTTTCGCGCGCCGCCGGCGTCGCCATGCAACTGCGCCGCTTCGCGCTGGCAGAAGTGCGGCCCGGCGCGGTGCTGGAGGGCGAAATCCTTCTCACCGCCGACATGGGCTTTGAGATCGACAATATGGAAGGGCTGTCGGTGACAGTGAACGCTAAGGGCGAGACCCTGTTCACCATCGTCTCCGACGACAATTTCAGCGCGCTGCAGCGGACGATATTGCTCCGGTTCGCGCTGGTGGAGAATTAGAGCAGCGGCCAAGGCGGGCGGGATCGCAGGTTGCTGCTCTGGTCTCTCTGTTGCGTTTTCCTCTGCGCGCCTGCCCCCTCCCCCGCAAGCGGGAGAGGGAACCCGTTACGCACAAGGGAGAGCGGCCCCCGCCCTATGCGGACCCCGAAAGCCCTCTCCCGTTTGCGGGGGAGGGTTTGGGAGGAAGAAACCTTTAAGGGCAGCGCCGATGGGGCGAAATCCGCCCTGAGGTCCTACGCGCTCAGGCTTCCTTGAAGCCATATTCCGGCGTGCCCTGCTCGGC
>JASBUY010000249.1 GCA_030147645.1 Aquabacter sp.
AAACAGGCCGTCCATTTCCGGGGTGAGCCAGATGACCTTCACGTGGTCGAGAAAGGCGGAGGGCGAGGAGGCGTGCTGTTGGTCGATGCGGCATTTGCGGCTCGTGCCGGCGCGCGGATCGAGACCGGTGCCTAGCTGCGCCGGTCCGAGCGCGCCTTCCACCTGCGCAGAGACCGCCCAGGAGCCATCGCCGGGGGCGTGTGCCAGATCGTCCAGACGCGCGCGGCGCAGGCCGCGGCCTGGGGACAGGAGCGAGATGGCTTCGAGCAGATTGGTCTTGCCCGCTCCGTTCGGCCCGCTGATGACCACCGGACCCGTGCCGAACGCGACATCGGCGAGGGGATAGGAGCGGAACCGCGTCAGGGTGAGGCGCCGCACCCGGGCGGCGGACATCCCCGCAGAGGTCATGGACGAGCGCGTGCTCACACCCGCATGGGCATAAGCACATAAAGAGCGTCGGCCTGGCCTTTGTCGCGCACCAGGGTCGGCGAGCCGGGGTCGGCCAGCTTCAATTCTGCGACGTCGCCTTCGATCTGGGCCGCGATGTCCAGCAGATAGCGACTGTTGAAGCCGATATCGAGTGCCTCGGCCTCGTAATCGACCTCAAGCTCTTCGGTGGCACTGCCGGAATCCGGGTTGGTAACGGACAGCAGCAGCTTGCCCTCGGTCAGGGACAGCTTCACGGCCCGTCCGCGCTCGCTGGAGACGGTGGAGACACGGTCCACCGCCGCGGCGAAGTCGGCCTTGTCCACAAGCAGCGTCTTGTCGTTGCCCTGCGGGATGACGCGCCCATAGTCAGGGAAGGTGCCGTCAATGAGCTTCGACGTCAGCACCACCGAGCCCACATGAATGCGGATCTTGGTGGGGGAGAGGGAGACGGTGACGCTCGCGTCCTTGTCTTCCAGCAGCTTCTGCATCTCCGCGACGGTCTTGCGCGGCACGATCACGCCGGGCATGCCGGCGGAACCCTCAGGCGCCGCCAACTGGGCCTGGGCAAGCCGATGGCCGTCGGTCGCCACGGCCCGCAGCACTTGGGTGCCCTGTGCGTTGGCGGTGGCCACATGCAGGTAGATGCCGTTCAGATAATAGCGCGTCTCCTCGGTGGAGATAGCGAACTGGGTCTTGTCCACGAGCCGGCGGACTTGCGCCCCCGTGAGGGTGAAAGCGTGGCCGAATTCGCCGGCGGCGAGGTCGGGGAAGTCGGTTTCGGGCAGAGTTTGGAGCGTGAAGCGCGCGCGGCCCGCGCGCACCTGAAGCGATCCGCGCTCTCCGCTCGTCTCCAGCACCACCTGCGCGCCCTCGGGGAGCTTGCGCACGATGTCGTAGAGGACGTGGGCGGGAACCGTGGTCGCGCCGGGCTGACCGATCTCGGCCGGCACATTCTCCACCACCTCGAGATCGAGGTCGGTGGCCTTCAGCTCGAGACCTTCCGCGCCTGCGCGCATCAGCACGTTGGCGAGGATCGGAATGGTATTGCGGCGCTCGACGACGCGGTGAACATGGCTGAGCGACTTGAGCAGCTCGGCGCGTTCGACGGTGACCTTCATGGCCGGACCCGTAACCCTTGGCTCAGGGAAAGTTCGATCGGCACGGCGAGCGCCGTCCCGGCCCCCGGCGGCCGCGAAACGCAAACCATGGGGGCGCCGACATTGCCGCCGCCGCGCCAGCAAAGCAAGTGCGCGGGCTGAATTCTCCCCGCCCGGCTGGGGAGAATATCGCCGCTATTCGTTCACAAGCCGCTTCAGCGCCTCGATCTCCTCGCCAAGCGCGCGGTCGGTGGCGATGAGGCCGTCGATCTTGCGGACCGCATGCAGCACGGTCGTATGGTCGCGGCCCCCGAAACGGCGGCCGATTTCAGGCAGCGAGCGCAGGGTCAGGGTCTTGGCCAGATACATGGCGATCTGGCGCGGCTTCACCACATTGGCGGTGCGGCGCTGGGACAGCAGGTCGGCACGCGACACATTGTAGTGCTTCGCCACCACCCGCAGGATATCTTCCACCCGCACGCGCTTGGGGTCGCTCGGGCGCACCAGATCGCGGATCGCGGTCTCCGCCATCTCCAGGGTGACGGGCTCGCCCGTCAGGCGATTGCAGGCAAACAGCTTATTGAGCGCGCCGTCGAGGTCGCGCCCGCTCTGTCCCACATTGCGGGCGAGGAGTTCCAGGACCGCCGCGGGCACATCGAAGCCCTTGTGCTGCTCGGCCAAAGCCTGGGCGCGGGCCTTGAGGATTTCGTGGCGCAGGTCCTCTTCGAGCGGCCCGACCTCGACCACGAGGCCGCCAGCGAGGCGCGAGCGCACCCGGTCGTCCAAGCCGTCAAGCTCGGACGGCGGACGATCCGCAGCCACCATCACCTGCCGGCCGGAATCGATCAGCGCGTTGAGCGTGTGGCAGAATTCCTGCTGCATATTCTTGCCGGTCAGGAATTGGAGATCGTCGATCAGCAGGGTATCGATGGTGCGCAGCGCGTCCTTGAAGGCGATGGCCGCATGGCTCTTCAGCGCGGCCACGAACCCGTACATGAAGCGCTCTGCCGTGAGATAGACCACCCGGCGGCCGCGCGCGACGCCAGCCCAGGCAACCGCTTGCAGCAGATGCGTCTTTCCCAGGCCCACCGGGGCATGGAGATATAGCGGGTTGAAGATGGGGGCGGCGCCCGGCGCGGCGTCGGCCACCTGACGCGCCGCAGCGTGGGCAAGCGTGTTGGATTTGCCGAGCACGAAGGTTTCGAACGTGAGGCGCGGATCAAGCGGCGATCCGGCCGCGACATCCGAGGGGACCGGTGTGGGTGCGGCGGGCTGCGCGGCGGCGGGCGCCGGCGCGGGCGCCGAGGGGCTGCGGCGTGCCTCCACGGGGGTGGTGGTCAAGGTGGCGCGCGGATCGCGGGCTTTCAGCGGCTGGCTGCGAATGGCGGCCGAGCGCACGGCCACATCCACTTTCCGCGTCATGCCGGTCTCGTCGCGCCACAGCTCGGCGAGGCGCTCCAGATAATGGCCTTGAATCCAGGACTTGAGGAAGCGCGTCGGTACCGAGAGATGCACCGTCTCGCCGCTCGCCTT
>JASBUY010000257.1 GCA_030147645.1 Aquabacter sp.
CGCGCGGGCATGCAGGGCGGCGATGGCGGCCTGGATCTGGTAGGGACCGGGCGTGCGGTGGCGCATGGCCTTGTCGATGAGCGCGAGGCCTTCCGCGATCGCCTTGCGGTCCCACAAGGCGCGGTCCTGATCCTCCAGCAGGATCACCTCGCCCTCAGCGCTGAAGCGGGCGGGCAGGCGGGCATGCTGGATCAGCATGAGCGCACACAGGCCCATGATTTCCGCCTCTGCGGGAAACAGGCGTAGCAGGAGGCGGGCGAGGCGAATCGCTTCCTCGCACAAGGGCGCGCGGGCGGCGCACTGCTCCGCGACGACCGTGTAGCCTTCATTAAAGATCAGGTAGATCACGGCCGCGACGGCCGCGAGCCGTTCGCTGCGCTCCACGGCGCCCGGCGCCTCGAATGGAACGTCGGCGGCCGCGATCCGCGCCTTCGCGCGGGTGATGCGTTGCTCCATGGCCGCCTCCGACACCAGGAAGGCGCGGGCGATCTGGCGCACCGACAGGCCGCACACGATGCGCAGCGCCAAAGCCACCTGATGGGTCGCCTGCAAATCGGGATGGCAGCAGACGAACAGCAGACGCAGGATGTCGTCGCGATAGTGGCTTTGGTCGAGCCGTTCCGCCAGCGGTGCCTCCACATCGCCGAGGTCGGACAGGACCGCCTCGTCGGGCAAGTCCACCTGCCGCGCGCGTCGGCGCACCGTGTCGAGCGCGGCATTGCGGCCCACCAGGATCAACCAGGCGGCGGGATCGCGCGGCGGGCCGTTGGCGGGCCAGGAGGACAGCGCCCGCAGGCAAGCCTCCTGATAGGCCTCTTCCGCCGTGTCCAAGTCGCGGAAATAGCGCAGCAGCGCGGCCACGGCCTTGGGGCGGGCGCCGATCAGCGCCGCATGGATCCAATCCGCAGCTTCGCTGTCTGCCGTCACGGCGTGCTTCCGCTCAGGTTCGGCGTGCCGGGAAAGAACACGCCCAGCGGGCGGATTTCATAGGACCCACCGGGATTGGCGCGCCCCAGTTCGCGGGCGATATCGAGCGCCTCCTCCAAGTCGGCGCAGTCGATGATGTAGAAGCCGAGCAATTGTTCCTTGGTCTCGGCGAAAGGTCCGTCCAAAACCACGGCGGGCTCGCTGTGCTTGCGCAGCGTGGTGGCGGCGGAGGTGGGAAGCAGGCGCGCGACCGGCCCGAGCTTGCCCTCCCGCAGCAGACGGTCCTGCACCACGCTCAGGCGGGCCATGACCGCGTCGTCCTCCTCTTTGGTCCAGGCGCAGACCACATCTTCGGAATGATAGCAGAGGATCGCATAGTGCACGGCGGGGCTCCTTCCCTGCGAGGACGTGGGCGCAGCGCCCCTGCCGACACGGGCGGCGCAATTCTCGGTCTGGCGGCGCCGCGTTTTGTGGCCGCATCACCCTTGGGTATGAGTTGTATCCGTCCCCACGCCACCCTAGAAGGGCAGACGGCGCGCGCCGGGCGGATCTTTGATCCAGATCAAGGTGTCCTGACGCGTGTGGTGCATCGGCGGGGGGACAGGCGATGCGTCGCCCATTCTATAAGATCCTGTATGTCCAGGTGCTGATGGCCGTCGCGGTCGGCATCGTTCTTGGCTATGCCTTTCCCCATGCCGGGGAGGCGATGAAGCCGCTCGGCGACGGCTTCATCAAGCTGGTCAAGATGATCATCGCCCCGGTGGTGTTCTGCACGGTGGTGGTGGGCATCGCCAATATGGGCGATGTGAAGAAAGTGGGCCGGGTCGGCGGCAAGGCGCTACTCTATTTCGAGACGGTCTCGACCTTGGCCTTGGTGATCGGGCTTTTGGTGGGCAAGATCGTCCAGCCGGGCGCCGGCTTCAATGTGGATGTGAGCACGCTCGATCCCAAAAGCGTCGCCACCTTCACCTCGCAGGCGCACCACTCCTCCTTCGTTGATTTCCTGCTGCACATCATCCCCGATACGCTCGTCGGCGCGCTGGCGGGCGGTGAAATTCTCCAGGTGCTGTTCGTCGCGATCCTGACCGGCTTCGCCTTGAGCGCCATGGGCGAAGCGGGCACGCCGATCCTCAACGCGATCAAGGCCGCCGAGCAACTGATCTTCACCATCGTCGCGATCGTCATGCGCGCCGCGCCGGTGGGCGCGTTCGGCGCCATGGCCTTCACCATCGGCGCCTATGGCCTCGCCTCCATCGGCAATCTGCTGGAACTGGTCGCAACCTTCTATCTGACCGCGCTGCTGTTCGTGCTGCTGGTGCTCGGTCTCATCGCGCGGGTGGTCGGCTTCAACATCTTCAAGCTGCTGCGCTATATCCGCGAGGAATTGCTGATCGTGCTCGGCACCTCGTCCTCGGAGAGTGCGCTCCCGGCGCTGATGCGCAAGCTGGAGCAGGCCGGGGCGCCCAAGGGCGTCGTTTCGCTTGTGGTGCCCACCGGCTATTCGTTCAATCTCGACGGCACCAATATCTACATGACCCTGGCGACCTTGTTCATCGCCCAGGCCACGAACACGCCCCTGACCCTGGAACATGAATTGATGATCCTGGCGGTCGCCATGCTCACCTCGAAGGGGGCGGCGGCCGTCACCGGCGGGGGCTTCATCACCCTGGCCGCGACGCTGGAAGTGGTGCCGGAGATTCCGGTCGTCGGCATGGCCCTGATCCTTGGTGTGGACCGCTTCATGTCCGAGTGCCGCTCGCTCACCAATTTCGTCGGCAATGCGGTGGCGACCCTGGTGGTCGCGCGCTGGGAAGGCGAACTGGACGTGGCACGGCTCAATGCGGTGCTGGACGGCGCGGAGGAGGGCACGGGTGCGCGCGAAGCTCCCGCCGCCTGAGGGACCGGGTCCGCGTGGACCTTTGCTGCGGGTCTCGCTGCTGCGTCATCTGTATGTGCAGGTTCTGATCGCGGCGCTGCTGGGCGTCGCGGTGGGCGCGCTGTGGCCCGCCTTCGGCGCGGCGCTGGAGCCGCTCGGCCAGGCCTTCGTCAAGCTGGTGCGGCTCATCATCAATCCGCTTGTCTTCTGCACCCTGGTTCTTGGCATGTCCGGCATGCATGGCGCAGCGGCGGGGCGGATCGGCGGGCGGGCACTGGTCTATTTCGAGGTCATGTCCACTTTCGCCTTGCTGGTGGGCCTCGCCGTGGCGCTGATCGTGCGGCCGGGCGCGGGCTTCGAGGTCCTGCCCGGCATGCTGGATGCCGGTGCGGTCGCGCCTTATGCAGAGGCGAACGCGCCCCATACGCTGGTCGGGTTTCTGCTGGACATCATTCCGCAGACATTGCTCTCCGCCTTCACCGGCGGCGACATCGTGCAGGTGCTTTTCGTCTCGCTTTTGACCGGCGTCGCGCTGAGCCAAATGGGCGCCCGTGGCGAGCCGGTCATTCGTGCCCTGCGCCGTGTCGAGCAACTGGTCTTTTCTTTCGCGGGATTGCTGCTGCGCGCGGCGCCGCTCGGGGCCTTCGGCGCCATGGCCTTCGTCATCGGCCGCTTCGGGCTGCGCGCGGTGGAAAATCTGGGGCTGTTGATCCTCACCCTCTACATCACCGAGCTGGTCTTCGTTCTGGTGGTGCTGGGCAGCGTGGCGCGGCTGTGCGGTTTCAGCATTCTCAAGCTGCTGCGCTACATTAAGGACGAGCTTCTGATCGTGCTCGGCACGTCCTCGGCGGAAACCGCCATCCCCACATTGATGCCGAAACTGGAGCGCGCCGGCGCGCCCAAGGCGGTGGTGGGCCTCGTGGTCCCCGGCGGCTACGCCTTCAATGCGGACGGGACCAATATCTATCTGACACTCGCCATCCTCTTCATCTGCCAGGCGACGGGGACCCAACTCACCTTCGGCCAGTTGGCCACGGTCCTCATCGTGGCCATGCTCACCTCGAAAGGGGCAGGCGGCATCACCGGATCGAGCTTCGTCGCGCTCATCTCCACCTTGACGGTGGTCCATGAGGTTCCGCTCGCGGGCGCGGCGCTGATCCTCGGGGTGGATCGGTTTCTGAGCGAGGCGCGATCGGTCACCAATGTCATCGGCAACGCGGTGGCGACCCTGGCGGTGGCGAAATGGGAAGGCGTTCTGGACCAGGAGGCGCTCGCCGCCTGCCTGGAGCGGGCGCACCCGCACAGCGTGCCGCAACCGGCCTGAGTGTCAGCCGCTGGTCCAGCGCTGCGCGGCCTCGGTATCGCTGTCCTTGGCCGCGACCCAATCGCCGCCGCCCGCGCGCTCCTCTTTCTTCCAGAAGGGGGCGTTGGTCTTCAGCCAATCCATGAGGAAGCTTGCCGCCGCAAACGCCGCCTCGCGATGGGCGGAGGCGGTGACGACAAGCACGATCTGCTCGCCCGGAACGATGCGGCCATGGCGGTGGACGATGCGCGCGCCGAGGAGCGGCCAGCGCGACCGCGCCTCGTCCATCAGGCGCTCCATCTCGGCTTCCGCCATGCCCGGATAATGTTCGAGCACCAAGGCGGTGAGCGGGCCGGCGGCGCCGGTTTCGCTCTTGTCGGCGCGGCAATAGCCGGCGAAGGACACGACCGCCCCGACCTCACCGGCCCCCGAAAGCGCCGAGATTTCGGTTGCGATGTCGAAATCTTCCGCCTGCACGCGGACGCTGAACGCGCTCACGCCTGTCAGCCTCCGGTCATGGGCGGGAAGAAGGCCACTTCGCGCACGCCCGAGATGGAAGCGTCGGGTTTGGCATGGCGGTGGTCGAGGGCCGCGCGCACCACGTTGGGGTTCTCAAACGCATGGGCATGGCCTGGGCTGAGTGTCG
This sequence comes from Aquabacter sp., assembly GCA_030147645.1. GTDB lineage: Bacteria > Pseudomonadota > Alphaproteobacteria > Rhizobiales > Xanthobacteraceae > Aquabacter. Next base: position 4,753 of record JASBUY010000257.1, read on the forward strand.
CAAGCCAGCCCGCGAGATCGGCGAGCGTGCGTACCTCCGCGGGCGGGGAGACGTTCTCCTCCCCATGACCCACGCGCTCGCGCAGCCAGGCGAAATAGAGCACCTTCATCAGGGCTCCTCCACCAAATGGCGCACGCCGGCCCGGAAATAATCAAAGCCGGTATAGAGCGTCAGCACCGCCGACACCCACAGCAAAGCAAGGCCAAGCCAGGTGATGCCCGGCACGATCTGGTCGCCCGCCGGCCCGGCGAGCAGGAAGCCGACCGCCACCAATTGCAACGTCGTCTTCCATTTGGCGAGCCGCGAGACCGGGACGCTGACGCGCAGTTCGGCGAGGAATTCCCGCAGACCCGACACCAGGATTTCGCGGCACAGGATGACCACCGCCGCCCAGAGCGACCATCCCCGGATGGTGCTGTCGGAGGCCAGCATCAGCAGGCTTGTGGACACCAGCAGCTTGTCGGCGATCGGGTCCAGCATCCGGCCGATGGCAGATTGCTGGGAGAGGGCGCGCGCGAGATAGCCGTCGAAAAAGTCGGTGACCGCGGCTGCGATGAACAGGCCGAGCGCGACCCAGCGCAGCCAGATCCCTCCCTGCAGGATATCGGCCCAGAACAGGCACCCCGCCACGAGCGGCACGGCCGCGCAGCGCGAATAAGTGAGGATATTCGGCAGCGACAAGGCATGGCCGCGCCCGGACCGGGACGGGGAGGCAGGTTGCGTTGTGGCTTCGGCCATGTCCATTCGGTTCTGCTTTTCGGCTGCCGGGAGAGCAGCAGGAGGAGGATGCACGCAGAAGCGGGCAGGGTCGAGGCGGCTTAGAGCTTGATCCGATCAGGTTGAATCAGTCTCCAAACGTTTTCTAGCCCGCCCAGCCCCGATTTCACTCATTGAGGCGCAGGCTCATGGAAATAGCCGTAGATGGCCAGCGCCGTCGAGGCATTGATTCCATCGACCTGTTCAAGATCGGCGAGCGAGGCGCGCTCGATCGCCTTCAACGTCCCGAAATGCCGCAGCAAAGCCCGCTTGCGGGCCGGGCCGACGCCGGGAATGGCCTGGAGCCCTGCCTCGCTGATGGCCTTCTTGCGGCGCGCGCGATGCGAGCCGATGGCGAAGCGGTGCGCCTCGTCGCGCAGCCGCTGCACGAAATAGAGCACGGGGTCGCGCGGCTCCATGCGAAACGGCGCGCGGCCGGGCAGGTGAAAGAGTTCGCGGCCCGCCTCGCGGTCCAAACCCTTCGCGACGCCGACCATGGGGACATGGGACACGCCGAGTTCGCGCGCCACGTCGAGCGCTGCGTTGAGCTGTCCCTGTCCGCCGTCGATGAGCACCAGGTCGGGCCAGACATGGGCATCGTCCGGGGCGGCTTCGCTCCCCGCCTGCCCGGGCGGCGCCTCCTTGAGCAGGCGCGAGAAGCGGCGGTGCAGCACCTCGCGCATCATGCCGTAATCGTCGCCGGGGGTGAGGTCGGCCGACTTGATGTTGAACTTGCGATACTGATTCTTCCGGAAGCCCTCGGGCCCGGCCACGATCATGCCGCCCACCGCATTGGTGCCCATGATGTGGGAATTATCATAGACCTCGATCCGCCGGGGCGCGGCGGGAAGGCCGAAGGCCGCGGCGACGCCTTCCAGCAGGCGGGTCTGGGTGGCGGTTTCGGCGAGCTTGCGGCCCAGTGCCTCGCGCGCATTCTGCAAGGCATGCTCGACCAGATCCCGCTTCTCCCCGCGCTGGGGGACGCTGATCTCCACCTTTCCCGTGCGCGCGGACAGGGCCTCTGCCAGCAGGGTCTGATCCTCCACCGCGTGGCTGAGGAGAATGAGTCGCGGGCAGGGCTTGTCCTCGTAGAATTGCGAGAGGAAGGCGCCGAGAACCTCGGCCTCCGACAGGGATTTGTCGGCGCGCGGGTAATAGGCGCGGTTGCCCCAGTTCTGCCCGGTGCGGAAGAAGAAGACCTCGATGCAGGTGGCGCCGCCCTCCTGGTGGCAGGCGAAGACGTCCGCCTCTTCCACGGAGCGGGGATTGATGCCCTGGCTGCCCTGAACCGCCGAAAGCGCCGCGAGGCGGTCGCGCAGGCGCGCCGCGCGCTCGAACTCCAGCGCCTCAGACGCCGCTTCCATCTCTCCTGCCAGTTCCTCTTTCACCGCGCGCGAGCGGCCCGAGAGGAAGGCGCGGGCCTCGCGCACCAGTTCGGCATAATCGGCGGCATCGACCTCGCCCGTGCAGGGGCCGGAGCACCTTTTGATCTGGAACAGCAGGCAGGGCCGGGTGCGATTCTCAAAATAGCTGTCGGAGCAGGAGCGCAGCAGGAAGGCGCGCTGCAACGCATTGATGGTGCGATCCACGGCCCAGACGCTGGCGAAGGGGCCGTAATAATCGCCCGGCCGGCTGCGCGCGCCGCGATGTTTGGCAATCTGGGGGGCGGCGTGGTCGGCCGTGATCAGGATATAGGGAAACGACTTGTCGTCGCGAAGCAGCACATTGAAGCGCGGCTTCAACTGCTTGATGAGATTGGCTTCAAGCAGCAGCGCTTCCGGCTCCGTGCGGGTGGAGACGAACTCCATGGCGCAGGTCGCCGCGATCATCCGGGCGATGCGGTTGGTGTGCCCGATGGGACGCGTATAGCTGAGCACCCGCTTCTTGATGCTTTTCGCCTTGCCCACGTAGAGCACCGCGCCGTCCGCGCCGATCATGCGATAGACGCCGGGCCCCATCGGCGCGTGCTTGGCGGCGCGGGCAATGGCGGCCCGCCCGACCGCGAGCGGGCCTTCCTCCACGACACCCTCTTCGTCCGATTCGAGCAGAAGCGGCGCCTCGTCCTCCATGTCGGGCAGGTCGGACGCGGGCGCATCGAGGTCGGGGGAGGGGGGAAGCTTAGGGTCGCGGGCACTCATGCCCCAGAAGTAAGGCGTCGCCGGCGGAAGGACCAGAGCCGGGGCTGAACAGCGGGGCAGCGCGCGCTGAACGGGCGGGAAAGGGTCCGTTTACGCTCTCGCCTAACCTTGCATTCACCACGCTTCAAACGTCGCGGCGCCGCGCGCCCGCGCGCCGGCCCGCGGCGAGATTTCGTTTGCCATTTCCCCCTAACGCTGGCGGCACGTCGCGCGGCCGAGGCCGCCGGGTAAAAGGAGTGGACGATGAAACACCGTCTCGTGGCGGGCTTGGCGGCGCTGGGAGCGCTGACGCTTCCCGCGTCCGCCGCCGACATGAACGGCGGCTACGGTTATGGCTATGCGCAGCCCGCCGCACCCATGTCGTGGACCGGCTTCCATATCGGCGCCAATGCCGGCTACAGCTGGGGCACCGCCGGCATCTATTCGCCCGGCGGGTTCCTCGGCGGATTGCAGGCCGGATACAATTGGCAGTTCGCGGGCTCGCCCTTCGTGGCGGGCCTGGAGACTGACATCGCCTGGACGGGAATCAATGAGGGCGCCTACAGCGTCAATTACATTGGTACCGTCCGAGCACGGTTGGGATTCGCGTTCGAGCGCTTCCTTGCGTACGGCACAGCTGGCCTTGCCTATGGTGCGGGGCAGTATGAAGTCGCAGGGTTGAGCAATGACCAGACTCATACCGGATGGACCCTGGGTCTTGGCGGAGAGTTCGCCTTGGACCGGAATTGGAGTGCCCGCGCAGAATATCTGTATGTTGATCTTGGTAGTTCCACATACAGTTCTTTAACCGGTCCGGCCTCTCTGGGGTTCGATGGAAACATCATCAGAGGAGGTGTGAACTATCGTTTCTGAACCATTAACGCTGATAACGTCAGCGAAAGTGCCTGTCTGCGAACGATTTGTGACCGGTCTTGAACGCTTTTGTGTTCACATATAGGCTGTTAACCACATTCCCGCCGCGTTTTCTTAGGGGGGGTGTTGCAGCAGGGTGACAGACGACCAAGCCGGGGCGGTGTATATCCGCTCCATCGTGTTTCGTATCTCAACGAAGGGTGTAACCATGTTGAAGCGCGCTCTCGCCGGGGTCTCCGCCCTGGCTCTCCTCGGCGGTGCGGCCTCTGCGGCTGACCTCGCCACCAAGTATCCCGTGAAGGCTGCCCCGGTTGTGGTGCCCGTGTTCTCCTGGACCGGCTTCTACATCGGCGCGAACGTCGGTTGGGCTTGGCAGAACAACGACCTGTCCGTGTCTCCGTTCTACGGCATCCCGGCGACCAACATCAGCGTCGGCTCGGCCAACGGCTTCATCGGCGGTCTGCAGGCTGGCTACAACTGGCAGTTTGCGAACAACGTCGTGATCGGCCTCGAGGCTGACATCGAGTGGACCGACCTCGGCTCCAACGGCGTCGCCATCGTGAGCCCCGGCCGCGGCCTCGCTGCTGGCCTGACCACCGCTTCGATGGACTATGCCGGCACCATCCGCGCTCGCCTCGGCTACGCCTTCGATCGCGTCCTGCCCTACATCACCGCTGGTGTGGCTTACGGCAAGACCGACTTCGGCACCATCTATGGCACCAGCACCTCCGAGACCAACTGGGGCTGGACCATCGGCGGCGGCGTCGAGTACGCCTTCACCAACAACATCACCGCGAAGCTCGAGTACCTCTACGTCGATCTCGGCGGCTCGACCTACACCATCCCGTCCACCCTGGGCTCCATCCAGGCCGACACCAACACCTCCGTTCTCAAGGTCGGCGTGAACTACAAGTTCTGATCGCCAGACTTCCGAGACCTCCTTTGAACCCCGGGCGAAAGCCCGGGGTTTTTTTATGCCGGAACGTTCACGGTCACCTCGCGTTGCCATCTGGAAAAGGACCGCGGCCGCGCCACTGCTTCGCCATAAGCAGGCCATCGGCCTGCCGGGGTCCTGGGGCAATGATCCCGCCGTCTGGGGACAGGCAGTGAAGAGGTGCGTGGAATGAAATCGGTTCTTCTGATCGGGGCGACCGTGGGCGCATTGGCAAGCGGATCGGCCATGGCCGCCGACCTTGCGCGCCCCGCGCCCGCGGCGGCACCGGTTGCCCAGCCTGCGCCGGTCTTTTCCTGGACCGGGTTCTATATCGGTGGCAATGCCGGCTATAGCTGGGGCTCTGGCTCCGGCGCGCTCGGCGGCGTGAATGGCGACGGTTGGCTCGCAGGCGGTCAGATCGGCTATAATTATCAGTTCCAGAACAATGTGCTGGTGGGTCTGGAAGCCGATATTCAGGGCGGGGACGTCAGCGGCGGAGCGCTCGGGCTCGACAGCAAGCTCGATTATCTCGGCACCGTGCGCGCCCGCGTCGGCTACGCGTTCGACCGCGTCCTGCCCTATGTGACGGGCGGCCTCGCTTACGGGCGCAACACCATCACCGATTACGGCTTCGAATCGGCCAACACCCATGTGGGCTGGACCGCCGGCGCCGGAATCGAATATGCGCTGACCAACAATTGGACGGCGCGGGCCGAATATCTCTATACGGACCTCGGATCCAAGACCTACGACAATATCGGCACCGATGTGGGCGTGACCAGTTCGACCGCACGTCTGGGAATCAATTACAAGTTCTGATCCCGCGTGCCGACGCTGCGAGGGGTGTCCCGCAAGGGCACCCCTTTTTGCTGTTCTGTGCTGCCTTCAGGAGAGGGTGGCGGTAATATGCCGACGCAATTGTTGAACGCCCGCGCACAGCTGCTTTGACCGGCCCGCTCGCATGCGCCCGCCCTCCCGTGATAGAGGCGGAAGCCAATGAAGTGTCAGAAGCGAGAATCAATATGACTCTCCCGTCCGACTCGGGGCGCCCCCTTCGCGTGGGCGTGGCCGGAATCGGGATCATGGGGTCCAACCACGCGCGCGTTCTCGCGGAATTGCCGGGCGCGGAACTGGTGGCGATCGCCGACCCCGACACGGCGCAGGCCGGCCGCGTGGCGAATTTCCTCGGCTGCGAAGCCGTGCCGGATCACCACGCTCTGATCGCGCGCGGGCTCGACGCCATCGTCGTCGCCGCCCCGACCCATCTGCATCATCGGGTGGCCCTCGACGTCATCAATGCCGGGACCTCGGTTCTGGTGGAGAAGCCGGTGGCGTCCACCGCCGAGGAAGGCCGGGAGATCGTTGCGGCGGCGCGCGCCAAGAATGTCACCCTCATGGTCGGCCATGTGGAGCGCTTCAATCCGGCGGTCCAGGCGGTGAAGAAGGCCATTGCCGGGGAAGAACTCCTTTCCATCGCCATCACCCGCGTCGGCCCCTTTCCGCCCCGCATGTCCAATGTGGGCGTGGTGATCGATCTGGCGGTCCACGATATCGACCTGATCCGCTGGTTCACCGGTTCCGATATCATCGAGGTGCAGCCGCAGACCTCATCCGCCATGGCGGAGCGCGAGGACATCGCGCTGCTGCAGTTCCGCACCGCTTCCGGTGTGCTCGCCCACATCAACACCAACTGGCTGACGCCCTTCAAGGCGCGCACGGTGCATGTGGCGACGCGCAAGAAATATGTCATCGGTGACCTGCTGACCCGCCAGGTGACCGAGTGCTTCGACTACCGGCCCGACGGCTCCTATTCCATGCGCCATCTGCCGGTCGCCTATGCCGAGCCTTTGCGAGCGGAACTCGACCAGTTCCTCGAAGCGGTGCGCTCGGGCAAGCCGCCGGCGGTGACCGGCGATGAAGGCGTCGCGAGCCTTGAGATCGCGATCGCCTGCCTGACCGGCCGCTCCGAGGCGAGCCATCGCTCCTCCGCCGACCGCCGCCGCGCGGCGGGCTGATTCCCGAACAAAAGCGAAGCCGCATGACCACGCACGTCACCAGCCAGATGGCGCCCATCCCCTTCATCGACGTGGCCTCCCAGCGCGCCCGCCTCGGCGCGCGCATCGACCGCGCGGTGACCTCGGTGCTGGACAGCTGCCGGTTCATCAACGGGCCGGAAGTCGCCATCCTGGAAGAGCAGCTTGCCGCCTTCGCGGGCGCGAAGCACGCCATCACCTGCGCCAGCGGGACTGACGCGCTCGCCATGATCCTCATGTCCTGGGGCATCGGGCCGGGGGATGCCGTGTTCTGTCCGGCCTTCACCTTCTGCGCCACCGCTGAGGTCGTGCCGTGGGTCGGCGCGACGCCCGTCTTCGTGGATGTGAAGGCGGACACCTTCAACATGGATGCCGAGAGCCTGGAGCGCGCCATCGGCATCGCCAAGGCTGCCGGGCTCACCCCGAAAGTGGTGATTCCCGTGGACCTGTTCGGCCAGGCCGCGGACTACGACGCGATTCTCCCGGTCGCCGCGGCCCATGGCCTCAAGGTGCTCGACGATGCGGCGCAGGGATTTGGCGCGCAATGGCGCGGCAAGCGCACCGGCAGCATCGGGGATGCCGCCGCCACCTCCTTCTTTCCGGCCAAGCCGCTCGGCTGTTACGGGGATGGCGGCGCGGTCTTCACCAATGACGATTCCCTCGTTCCCATCCTGAAAAGCGTGCGCGAGCACGGCCAGGGCGTGGACAAATATGAAAATGTGCGCATCGGCATGACGGCGCGCCTCGATACGATCCAGGCCGCCGTCCTGATCGAAAAGCTCGACATTTTCCCCGACGAGATCGCCGCGCGCGACACCATCGCCGCGCGCTACAACACGCTGCTGGCCGATGTCGCCATCGTGCCCACCGTGGCCGAGGGAGCAACCTCCACCTGGGCACAATATACCATCCGCCTCGCGCCCGGCCGGCGCGATGCGTTGGCGGAGGCGCTGCGCAAGGAAGGCGTACCCACCGCCGTCTATTACCGCATCCCCATGCACAAGCAGCCGGCCTATGCCCGCTTCCCAGCCGACCGTCTCCCGGTCAGCGAGGCTCTGTGCGCGGAGGTCATCAGCCTGCCCATGCATGCCTATCTCGACGCGGCGACGCAGGATCGCATCGTCGCCGCCGTCCGCCGCGCCTTGGCGGCGTGAGGGCAGGGGCGAGGCTCGCGTTTCGACCCGCGCCCATTGCTCCCTCCCAGCCCTCCCCCGCAAGCGGGAGAGGGCTTTGCGGACCTCTAGCGAAACCCGTCGCCTTCCAAAGAGAGATTACCTCTCCTGCTTGCGGGGAGGGCGCGGGGGAAATCGCCGGGTGATTTGGGAGGCGATCCGGTGCCGTGCCGACGACCCGCGATTTTCACGCCTTAGCTTCGCGCGCAGGACCGAAAGTATCGTTACGGTCCGTTGACGCCCGCTCAGGCATAAGACTCATACCGCTCCGCGAGTTGTTCTCGAACGGGTCATCGGCGAACCATGCTGCGCTCCATCCTTTCCGTCGGCGGGTTGACGCTGGTCTCTCGGCTGGCGGGGTTCGCGCGCGACATCATCATGGCGGCGGTGCTGGGCGCGGGGCCGGTGGCCGACGCCTTCCTCGTGGCGTTCCGCCTGCCCAATCATTTCCGGGCCATTTTTGCGGAAGGGGCGTTCAATGCCGCCTTCGTGCCGACCTATGCCCGGCTGAAGGAGCAGGACGGCATTCCGGTGGCGCGCGCCTTCGCTGACGAGGTCCTGACCGCCATGGCGCTCGTCCATGGCGTCCTGCTGGCGCTGGCGCTCAGCTTTACGCCGCAATTTGTCGGCCTGCTCGCGCCCGGCCTCGCGGACGATCCCGGCCGCTTCGACCTCGCCGTCACGCTGACACGCATTACCTTTCCCTATCTGGCCCTGATCTCGGTTGCCACTCTCGCGTCCGGCGCGCTCAATGCCGTGGATCGCTTCGCCATGGCGGCGGCGTCGCCCATTCTGCTCAATGTCTGCATGATCGGCACGCTGATCTGCGCCGGGTTGTTTCCCACCGCCGGCCATGCCGCCGCCTGGGGCGTGCTGCTGTCGGGCGTCGGCCAGGTGGTGCTGCTGCTGTGGGATGCGGAGCGTTCGGGCATCGGCCTGCGCCTCGCGCGGCCGCGGCTCGATCCGGGCACGAAGCGGTTCCTGAAAGCGCTCGGCCCCGCCATCATCGGTTCGGCGGGCGTGCAGATCGCGCTGTTCGCGGACACGATCATCGCCACCTTCCTGCCCACCGGCGCGCTCTCCGCGCTTTATTATGCCGACCGCATCAATCAGCTTCCCATCGGGGTGGTGGGAATCGCGGTGGGCACTGTGCTGCTGCCGGAAATGTCGCGGCGGCTTGCCGCCAATGACGATGTGGGCGCGGCGCGGGCGCAGGCGCGCGCGGTGGAATTCGCAGTGTTGCTGGCGGCGCCCTTCGTGGTTGCCTCGCTCATCATCCCTGACCTCACCATGCGCGCGCTGTTCGCACGGGGCGCCTTCACGGCCGGCGATGCGGCCGAGGCGGCGGCGACGCTTCAAGCCTATGCGGTCGGGCTTATCGCATTCGTCGTGCTGCGCGGCTTCATCGCGCCCTTCCATGCGCGCAGCGACACCACAACACCCATGATTGCTTCCCTGAGCGCAGTTGCCGTCAATGTGACCCTGAAATTCGCCCTCATGGGGTCTCTGGCACAGGTGGGCCTTGCTCTTGCGACGGCGGTCGGGGCCTGGGTCAATCTCGGACTTTTGATCGTCTTCGCCCGGCGCCGGGGCCTGCCACTGGGCGACGCGCTTCTCGCTGGCCGGCTGCTGCGCTTGTTCGCCTGCGCCCTGATCCTTGCGGGCACGCTCTGGGCCGCCTTGCCGGTGGCCGGCGCCATCGCCTCCCGCTTGCCCGAAGCCCGCGAGGAGGTCACCTTGCTCCTGGTCGTGGGAGCGGGCGGCCTGGCCTATGCCGCGGCCGTCCTGCTGTTGCTGGGGCGCGGTATTCTGGGCCCGCTGCTGCGGCGGCGGAGCGCTAAGACGCCGAAGGAACCACCCTCCGGGCTTTGACCTAGGTTTTGCACCGCAAGAAAGCTGTGCTATTCGACGCGGGCGTTGATGGCCCCATTGTTGCGGGAGCGGTCGTTTGCGCCCTTGACATCCTCGTCGCGCGTTTGGCGCACGATCGGAGCCATACGTATGCTGCCTTCCCCGCGCCTGCTCTCCATGTTCCGTCAGCCCGCGTCTCTCGGCCTTCTGGCGCCGCTTCTGCTGGCTGCCTGCGGTCAGCCCCAGCAGCAAGGCGGGGGCGCCCCGCCGCCGCCCACCGTCACGGTCGCGAAGCCCCAGACCCGCCCGATCACCGAATATGACGAATATGTCGGCCGGTTCGTGGCCATCAACCACGTCTCGGTGAATGCCCGCGTGTCCGGCTATCTGGAAAAGATCAGCTTCACCGACGGCCAGATGGTGAAGGAAGGGGACCTCCTCTTCACCCTCGACCAGCGCCCCTACAAGATCGCGCTCCAGCAGGCGGAAGCGAATCTTGCCCAGGCGAAGGCGAACCTCGATTTCGCGACCACGGACCTGGAGCGCGCGCGCACGCTGATCGAGGACAAGACCTCGAACGCTATTTCCAAGCAGGCCTTCGACCAGCGCACCCAGACCCAGCGCACCGCGACCGCCACGGTGCAGGCGCAGGAAGCCCTCGTCGCCCAGGCCAAGCTCGATCTTCAATTCACCGAGCTGCGCGCCCCTGTCTCGGGCCGCATCGGCGATCGGCGGGTGTCGGTGGGCAATTATGTGATCGGCGGGGGTGGTGGCACTCCGACGCTGCTGGCCGTCATTGTCTCCACTGACCCCATCTATTTCGAGTTCACCTTCGATGAAGCCTCTCTGCTGCGCTACCAGCGCATGGTGCAGGGCGGAGGCATCGACGGGTCCAGCGTCGAACTCAAACTCATCGACGACAAGGGCTGGCCCTACAAGGGCAAGATGGACTTCCTGAACAATGTGGTGGACCGCGAGACCGGCACCATTCGCGGGCGCGCCATCTTCGACAACAAGCAGGAACTGTTCCGCCCCGGCCTGTTCGGCCGCATCCGCCTGCCGGCCACTGCGCCTTATCAAGCGCTCACTTTGCCGGATACGGCCATCGGCAGCGAGCAGACGCAGAAATTCGTCTATGTGGTGGGGCCGGAAAACGTGATCCAGGTGCGTCCCGTGACGCTTGGCCCGCTGGACGGCGACCGCCGCGTGATCAAGACCGGCCTCAAGCCCGAGGACGTGGTCGTGGTGAACGGCCTCATGCGGGTTCGCCCCGGCGTGAAGGTTACGCCCCAGGAGGAGAAGCCTCCGGCGCCAGCGGACGCGAAGGCGCCCGCCGCCGCGTCCCCGGCGAAGTGAGGGAGGCGGCACCATGCGCTTCTCCCATTTCTTCATCGACCGCCCGATCTTTGCCTGGGTGGTGTCGATTGTCGTGATGCTGCTCGGCGGCATCTCCTATCTGCGCCTGCCGGTCGCCCAATATCCCGACATCGCGCCCCCGGTCATCAACGTGACCGGCCAGTTCCCCGGTGCCAGCGCCGAGACGGTGGCTGACACCGTGGTCGCGCCCATCGAGCAGCAGATCAACGGCGTGGAAGGGATGCTCTACATCTCCTCCAACTCCACCGCTGACGGCCGCTTCTCCATATCGGTGACGTTCGATCTCGGCGTGGACCTCGATATCGCGCAGGTCCAGGTGCAGAATCGCGTCGCCATTGCCGCACCGCGCCTGCCGCAGGAGGTGCAGCAGATCGGCGTCATCACCGCCAAGAGTTCGCCCGACCTCATGCTGGTGGTGAGCCTCTATTCCCCGGACGGCTCGCGCGACCCGCTGTTCATCTCCAACGTGGCCAACGTCCAGATCAAGGACGTGCTGTCGCGCATCGACGGCGTCGGCTCCATCACCGTGTTCGGCAATCGCGACTATGCCATGCAGGTCTGGCTCGACCCGACCCGCCTGCAGGAGCTGAACCTCACCGCCGGCGATGTGGTGACCGCCCTCCAGGCGCAGAACGTCCAGGTCGCCTC
>JASBUY010000265.1 GCA_030147645.1 Aquabacter sp.
TCGTGAATGCGGGTAGCTGCTTCCGCCGGACTGGACAGCTCGGTGAAGAAGGTGGCGAACTCATCGCCGGAGATGCGCGCCACATGATCGGGATGACGGGACCTTTCCCGCAAGATGCGCGCCACCTCGCGCAGCACGCGATCCCCGGCGGGCCGGCCGAATGTGGTGTTGATGGAGCTGAAGTTCCGGATATTGCCTACTGCCACATAGACTTGCCGGTCGGCCTCCTGAACCAGAGCCAGCGACTGACGCAGCCGCGCGAGGAAGACCTGCCGCGTGGGCAGTCCCGTCAAGGCGTCGATCAGCCCTGCCTCCACCACGCGCAGGTGGCTCGTGATGCGATGCAACTCGTCGGTCGTCCGGGCGAGCTTGTCTGAGATGAGACGGTGATAGGCCCCGTCGGCCTCGCTCTTGGAGGGAAGGGGCTCGACAGCCTCCTTTCCCGGCGGCGTGTCGCGGCCGGAGAGGAGGCTGCGGACGAGCTCCAGGATCATCGCGGGGTCCCCGGGCTTGGTGATGACGTGACGCACGCCACTGGCCCGGGCCAGATCGGCGGCCTCGTGGTCGCTATAATTGGCCGTGTAGAAAATCACGGGCACGTCGGCGAGGTGGGGGCGGCGGCGCAGCCCCCACACAAGGTCGTATCCGTCGCCCGCAGGCATCACCACGTCGGAAATAATGAGGTCGGGCCGCGAACGCTCGCACAGTTGCAGCGCGGCGGTGCTGCCGGCCGCCTCGATCAGCGCGTGCCCGTCCTGCCGCAGCAGCGCCACCAGAAAGGCGCGGTTCACGGGATGGTCGTCTACGATCAGAATGGTGGCCATCACGCTTGCCGCTTTTCGAGGAAGCGGGCGATCTGGACCACGAAGGTCTCGGGCTCGATGGGCTTGGAGACATAGTCGTGAAACCCGGACCGGATGATGTGCTCCCGGTCGCCCGCCATGGCGGACGCGGTCACGGCGACCAGTGGGATGTGTTTCAGCTCCGGGTCCCGCGCGATGGCGGCCGCCACCTGAAAGCCGTTCATCAGAGGCAGCTGAATGTCGGAAATGATGAGGTCCGGCCGGATGTGCCGGGCGGCCGCGAGCCCGGCGGCTCCGTCCGCCTCCGCAATCACGTCGTATCCCGAGCGCGAAAGCAGGAAGCTCATGAGGTTCCGGCTGTCGGCGTGATCCTCGATCACAAGGATTTTCAGCGCCATGGTCATTCCCCCGGCAGGACGAGGGTGAAGACGGAGCCGATCCCGCGTGTGCTTGTGACGTCAATGCGCGCGCCGAGACGATCCGCGAGGCGCTTGCTGATATGAAGCCCGAGCCCCGTCCCCTCCCGTTGCGGGTTGTCCGCCGAGAGACGCGAAAAGGCATCGAAGAGAGTGGGCAGGTCGTTTGGGTCGATGCCTACCCCGGTATCGGCCACGGCAATTTCGACCTGGCGCCCGCCATCCATCTCACGCGCGCGCAGCGAGACGCGCACGGACCCGCGATCGCAAAACTTCACCGCATTGGCGGCGATGTTCATGACAATCTGAGTCAATGCCCGCCGATCGGCGGCCACTGTGAGCCGAGTGGCTGGCATCTCCAGGATGACCGACAGACCTTTGGCATCGCTTTGCGGCCGCAGGGCAGACATCACGCCTTCGACGACGTCCTGGCAATCCACCTGCTCCGGGGAGAGATCGAGCTTATCGGCATCCATCCGCGCAAGATCGAGCAGGTCATTGATCAGTGACAGGAGATGGCGGCCCGAGGTGCGGATGATGCGCAACTGGCGCTCCTGCTCCTCGTTCAAGGCGCCTGCCATCCCCATGAGCAAGGTGCCGGTAAAGCCGATCACCGCGTTCAGCGGCGTGCGCAATTCGTGGCTCATGGTGGCCAGGAAGCGATCCTTGGCCTGCATGGCCGCGGCCAATTGGGCATTCTTGTCCCGCATTTGGGTCTCGAGCTGCCGCCGCTCCGTGGCATCGCGAATGGCGCTCAAGACCAGCGTACCTTCCGGGGTCTCAAGGGGACTCAGCGAGACATCGACCGGGATCTCGATCCCGTCCGCCCGCAATCCGTGAAGCTCCAGCCCGATGCCCATGGCGCGCACGCGCGGGTGGCGGATGTAGCTGGCGCGATGGCCGAAATGGGCGGCCCGCAGGCGCTCGGGAAGCAGGCATTCCACCGGCTCTCCAATCAACGCGCCATGGGCGTAGCCGAACAGGTCTTCCGCCTGCCGGTTCACGAGCACGATGCGGCCCGTGGCATTCAACACCACAATGGCATCCGGCATCAGGTCGAACACATCGCGGAACCGGTTCTCCAGCATTTTTGAATCGCGCTGGACCCGCGCTTGGGTGACGTCCTTGTCACACAGGATGGCGGCCGGAGCTGTTACGGCGGCGGGCAGCCGGCGTCCGGTTGAGGCGATATAGATAAGAAGGCCATCCTTGCGCTTGCGCAGGCCTTCAAAGGACCCGATGGCCCCCTCGGGTCCGCACAGCATGCGGTCGAGCTGGCTGTCGGTGTCGGCGGCGGTCTCGTCGGGGGAAGTCAGAGCAAGGAGAGGACGGCCCAGGGCCTCCGCGGCGGTGAAGCCGTAAATGTCCTCGGCCCCCCGATTCCAAGACAGAATGGTGCGCTCAGCATCGATCGCGATGACTGCGTCGGCCACATGCTCAAGAAGAAAGGCGTCTGTTGTTTGTTGTTCGCCCATACGCGCCTCGAGCGCTGGATCGGCCTGTCCCCCCGGCCGATGATGTGATCCCCCGTTTCCCTTTCCGTTCGCGCCGATCGTTGCCGACGGCCAAGTTTTCCCGAACCAAGACGATTGACCAAAACCCAAACGGTTGCAAGGCGAGAAAGATCGCCGTGGCCGACCAGGTCCGGCGAGCGGCGGACCACATAAAAAACGCCGCCCGGCGGAGCCGAGCGGCGTTGCAAGTTGGCGGCCCGGGAGGGGCGCGGAAGCGGAGAGTGTCAGTCCTCGACGATTGCGGTCATGCGCTTTCGGTCGAGGGTCACCTTGCGCGCGCCATCGAGGCGCAGCGCGCCTTCGCTCTGGAGCTGGGACAAGGCGCGGGAGACGGTTTCAAGGGTGAGGCCCAGATAATCCGCGATGTCGCGGCGCGGCATGGCGAGGTCCACATGGCCGGTGCCGCCGAGGCGCTGATCCATATGGATCAGGAAGGCCGCGACGCGCTCCAGCGCGGTCCGGCGTCCGAGCAGGATCATGTGTTCCTGCGCATGGCCGAGGCTGCGCAAGGTCAGGTCCCAGAGGCGGCAAGCGGCGTCCACATTGCGGTGGGCGGTTTCCTCGATCTGGCGGCGGCGGAACAGGAGGACTGTGGTGTCTGCCACCGCTTCGGCCGTCATGCGGTGCCGCGCGCCCATTTCAAAGCCGAACAGGTCGCCCGGCAGGTGGAAGGCGTCGATCTGGCGGCGGCCGTCGCTGAGCATCTTGCAGGTGCGCACTGCGCCCTTCACGACGCGATAGACGAAGTCGGCCTCTTCGCCTTCGCCGAAAATCTCTTCTTCCCGACCATAGGAGAACGAGGTTCCCACGAGATCGGGGCATCCGCAGAGCAGCATTTCCGGAGCGGCCGGCGCGAAACCGGGAACGGGCTGAAGGTGCCGCGCACCAGGCAGGGTCTCGTGTCTCATGGCCGGCTCCTGTCGTTTCGATGGGGAAACGCTAGCAGCAACCTTTGGGGGAGGAATTTCGTGATGAGACCCTAGGGCGGCCTCCTTAGGCGCTCCGCCTTAGGGAGAATTACGCAATTGCCTGGAGCGATAAGCGCAAACCGGGGATCACCAGCCGTGCTGCGCACAGGCGCCTGGATTCTCGCGCCGAAGCTGGGCAGCGCGCACGGCGCTCAGCAGCATGTCCTGGGACAGGGGCTTTTCGATCAGATCGAGGCCCGCCGCCTTGGCGCGCGTTGCGATCTTCGGGTCGGGGTGGCCGGTCATCAGAATGACGGGGGCCTGGACCTTCAACTCCCGCAGGCGTCTCACCACGGCGAGCCCGTCCATCACCGGCATCTTGAAGTCGATGATGAGGCAGGTGGGCTCCGCGCGCGGCAGGTCGGCGAGCAGTTCGGGGCCGCCGTCGAAGGAGCGGACGCGATAGCCTTCGCTCTCCAGCAGGAAGCGGAGGGAATTCAGGGCACCTGGGTCATCGTCCACGATGATGACGGGCTGCGGCTCGGTGCCGGATACGGCGTGCAATGGCGATCTCCAGCGGACCGCCCCGCCGGTCCACACGCCATCCCAGCATAGAGGGGACCCGCCGCACTTGAGGCGGATCAATTCGACGCGGCCGGACGCGAAAAATTCTCGCCTGCGGCCCCCTCCTGCGGTGAATTGCGGGGACATAACCTTGACGCCACCGCCATCCTGCGTCCCTATCCCGCGCTTGATATGCCAGGAGTCGCCGCTCGTGTCGGAAGACGTGTCTGATGCCCCCGCGGGCTTCGCCAAGGAACAGTTGAAGTCCTTCATCGAGCGCGTGGAGCGCCTTGAGGAAGAGAAGAAGGCCATCTCGGACGACATCAAGGATGTGTTCGCCGAGGCCAAGGCCAACGGGTTCGATGTGAAGGCCCTGCGCACCATTCTGAAGATCCGCAAGGAGGATGCCGACGAGCGCAAGGAGCACGAGGCGATCGTCGAGCTCTATCTTCAGGCGCTCGGCATCATCGTCTGACCTCGCTCAGTCCGCAGCATGCCGCGCGTCAACCCCCGCCCGGCGCGGGCTTGGCAGGGGCGCTCACGGGCGCTGGCGAGCGGGTATGGAGGGAATCGGGCGTGCGCTTGCCCACCGATTCCCAGAACATCAGCACGAGCGCCGCTATGGTGATGCCGAGCGTCGCATAGCGAATCCAGCGCGGCGCCGGTCCCCCGGTGTGGACGGTGCCGTCCTCCACGTCCCGCTTATGGTTGAGCGCGAGGGCGTAGAAGACCATGGTGGCGATTACGAAGATCAGCGACCAGCGGGTCTGGTTTCCGTCCGACCCCACCAAGGCCCAGAGCGAATAGACGGCGGCGATGAGCGCGATCAGCGTATAGAGGCTGTACTCGCGCGTCGGCATCTGCTTGTAGCCCAGCACTTTCAGTGCCACGGCTGAATAGATGTAGGGCAGCAGCGTCATGATCACGGCGATGGACGCGATCTTGCCGAACTGTTCGCTGGCCGTCGGCGACATGGTGGCGAAGATCTGCACGCTCATGATCACGGCGACGATGGCGAGGCCGATGGAGGGAACGCCCTTGTCGTTCACCTTGGAAAAGACCGTGGGAAACAACCCGTCATCGGCCGCCGCCTTAGCGGTCTGACCCACCAGCAGCGTCCAGCCGGCCAGGGAGCCGAGGCAGCCGATGGCGGCGCAAGCGGCCACCACATTGGCGGCGGTGTCGCCCAGCGCGAGCCGCGCCGCATCCGCGAAGGGGGCCGAGGAGGCCACCAATTCCTTGTTGGGGATCATCCCCATGATCGCGGTGGAGGAGAGCACATAGCAGACCGCCGCGATGATGACGCCGAACACGGTGGCGATGGGCACATTGCGCCGTGGATTCTCCACCACCCCAGCCGAGACCGAAGCCGTCTCCACGCCGATGAAGGCCCAGAGCGTGAAGTTCAGCGTCGCGCCGATGGCGCTGAGCGGCGGCTGGCCCGACACGTTCCAGCCCTCGGCATAGGTCTGTCCTGAGAACCAGAACCAGCCGAGCAGCGCCATGCCGATGATGGGAAAGAGTGCGAAGGACGTGGTGAAGGATTGCAGCCGCCCCACGACGTTGGGGCCGAGAATATTGGCATAGGTGAAGAACCAGACCAGCGCGACTTGGGCCAGCGCCGAGACCAAAGGCTCTTTCAGGACCGGGAAGAAGGCGGTGAGATAGCCGAGCCCGGCCACCGCCAGCCCCACATTGCCCACCACGTTGGCGAGCCAATAGATGAGGTTGGTCTGGTAGCCCATATAATCGCCGAAGGCCTTGCGCGCATAGGCATAGGGTCCCCCGGCGGCGGGATCGATGGCTGCGAGCTTGGCGAAGACCAGCGCCAGGGAGACGGCGCCGACAATGGTGATCAGCCAGCCGAATATGGCGATGCCGCCGGTCGTGGCGAGGTTGGCGGGCAGCATGAAGACACCCGACCCCATCATATTGCCCGCCACCATCAGCGTGGCCGCGACGAGGCCGATCTTCTTGGGTTCCCGGCCCGATGCGGCCGGGCCCGCGGCAGTGTCCGCCATGGTGCGTCCCTCTTTTCGCTAGCCCGCTTTGATGCAGAGAATGCGATACACCCCGTTCTCTACCTCGACGCCGTGGGTGTCGTGTCCAAAGCCCGGGAACTGGCGGTCAAAGGCCTCAAGCGCCTTGAGATAGCCCAGCACCGGCCCGTCCGCGGCGCCGGCATTCTCGCCCGGCATGAGAAGCGGGATGCCCGGCGGGTAGGGAACGACCCCGGTCGCCACGGTGCGCCCGGCGAGGCCCTCCAATGTCACGCTCTCCACTTCGCCTTTGACCAGCCGCTCATAGGCTTCCACGGGCGAGCAATCGGGATGCGGCAATTGCGAGAAGGCGGCGGCCATGGCGGCGGTGGTCTTCAGCGCCTTCATGGCCGCGAACATGGAATCCGAGAGATCTTTCAGGCCCATGCGCCCATAGCGGGCGGGCGCGAGCGCCACCAGTTCGGGCAACACTTCGGCCAGTGGCGCGTTCTCGTCATAGTCGCGCTTGAAGTCGGCAAGTTCGCTGACCAGCGTGCCCCATTTGCCCTTGGTGATGCCGAGCGAGAACAGGAACAGGATGGTGAAATCGGTGGTCTTCTCGACCACAATGCCCTGTTGGTCCAAATACAGGGTCACGATGGCGGCGGGAATGCCGGTGTCCGCCAGCACGCCGCTTGCCGACATGCCCGGCGTCACGACCGACACCTTGATGGGGTCGAGCATGCACCAATTGCCCTCCAGCCCCTCGAAGCCATGCCAAGCCGCACCGGGCTCCAGCACCCAGCAGGCGGGGTCAGTGACGAGCTGCTCCTCGTCGGCCAGATGGAAGGCCACATGCGCGCCGGTCCGTGCGTCACGGACCTGGTCCGCCTGCCAGGTGTTGAAGAACCAGGTTCCACGGTCCGCATAGGCGGCGTTCATGCGCGCCATGAGCTGGCGGAAAGCCACAGCCTCGCGGATGGATTCGGTGGTGAGCGCCTGCCCCGAGGGGCCGTCCATCATGGCCGCGCTCACGTCGTTCGAGGCGATGATGGCGTAATTGGGCGAGGTGGAGGCGTGCATCATGAACGCCTCGTTGAACCGCACATGCTCGATGGGCCGGCGCCCGTCCCTCACATGAATGAAGGAGGCCTGGGACAGCGCCGCCAGCAGCTTGTGGGTGGATTGGGTGGCGAAGATGGTGGGCTTGGTCGCGTCATGGTCCGCCGGGTCGCCATGCATGGCGAAGCGGTCGCGATAGAGCGGATTGAACCGCGCATAGCCGTACCACGCCTCGTCGAAGTGAAGGCGGTCCACGCTCTGGCCCAGCAGGTCCTCGACGCCGGCCACGTTGTAGCAAAGCCCGTCATAGGTGGAATTGGTGATGATGGCGTGGACCGGAGTCGGATCGACGCCCTCGCTTACCAAGGGATTTGCGGCGATGGAGGCGGCGATGGCGGCCTTGGACAGATGGGATGGCGGGATCGGGCCGATGATGCCGAGACCGTTGCGGGACGGCATCATATAGGTGGGAATGGCGCCGGAGAGCGTCATGGCGTGCTCGGCGCTCTTATGGCAGTTCCGGTCGCACAGGCACACCTGATCGCGCGTCACGCTGGCCATGAGGATCACGCGGTTCGAGGTGGAGGAACCGTTGGTCACCGTATAGCTGCGGTGGGCGCCGAACACGCGGGCGGCATATTTCTCGCTTTG
>JASBUY010000271.1 GCA_030147645.1 Aquabacter sp.
AAGGCCGTTTATGTGATCGCCGTGGAAATGGGAGATCACCACGACGTCCACGGTCTTTGGATCCGCGCCTATGGCGGAAAGGGTGCCCTGGGTGAGGCCGAGAGTCCCCTGCGCGGGGCCGTTTCCGGTGTCGATCATCACCAGCTTGCCGCCGGTATTCACCATCAAGGTGTTGAAATTGATGGTGATCTGGTTCTCGGGCAGGAACGCGGCGCGCAGCGCGGCATTCACTGCCTCGCGCGGCTGGTTGCGCACGAAGGTGTCGCTGAGGGGCATGGTGCGGACGCCGTCACTGATGACGGTGACTTCCGCGTCGCCCACCTTGTAGCGATAGGCGCTCGGCACCTGCTTGGTTGCGGGCGGCGCGGAGGCGAGGGCGGCCGGGCCGAGGGGCAAAGCGGAGCCTGCGGCGGCGAGGGTTGCGGCAGTGAGCAGGTCGCGGCGCGATAAGGGTGACATGGCACCTTCCTTGGGATGAGGCGCCGAACTTTAGGGCGACGTTGCGTCAGCGCGCATCACGCCCGCGTGCGCGGGACTTCACGTTTCAGCGAGGGCGTGACGCTGCGCCGGGCAACAAAAAAGCCGGGGACGAATGCCCCCGGCTTTGAAAGGTCTAACCGGCTTGAGCTCAGCGGAACGGCGGCGCGTACTGGATGCCGCCGAGGCTCCAGAGCTGGTTGAGCCCGCGCGGAATGGCGAGGCGCGAGGCGACGCCCACATTGTTCTCGAACACTTCGCTGTAATTGCCCACCGCCTTCACGATGCGCGCCGCGAAATCCTTGGTGAGGCCGAGCTGCTCGCCATAGGTCCCTTCGACGCCGAGCAGGCGCTTCACGTCCGGCTTCGTGGACTTCAGCGCCTCGCCCACATTGGCGCGGGTCACACCCAGTTCCTCGGCGTTCAGCATCGCGAAATGGGTCCATTTGACGATGTTGAGCCACTGGTCGTCGCCCTGGCGCACCACGGGGCCGAGCGGCTCCTTGGAGATGACGTCGGGCAGGACGATATGGCTGCCGGGCTTCTTCATGACGAGGCGCAGCGCATAAAGCTGCGAGACGTCGGTGGTCAGGGCGTCGCAGCGGCCCTCCTCATAGGCCTTCACCAGATCGTCGGAATTGCCGAGCGTGACGAGGTCCAGCTTCATATTGTTGAGGCGGAAGAAGTCTTCCGTGTAGCCGACTGCCGTCGTGCCGGCCTGGACGCAGACCTTCGACCCGTCCAGTTCCAGCGCCGAGGTGATGTTGCGCGTGGAGGGGATGAGGAAGCCCTGGCCGTCATAATAGGTGATGGCGCTGAACAGCAGGCCGAGGCTCGCCTCGCGCTCCACCGTCCAGGTGGAATTGCGCGAGAGCACATCGATCTGGCCCTTCTGGAGCGCGCCGAAGCGTTCCTCCGCCGAGAGCGGGACGAAGCTGACCTTGGTCGGGTCGTCGAAGATGGCAGCCGCCACCGCGCGGCAGAAATCCACGTCGAAGCCGCTCCAGGTGCCCTTGGCGTCGGGCGCGGAGAAACCGGGCAGGCCGCGGCTCACGCCGCAATTCAGCGTGCCGCGATCCTTGACGGTCTTCAGGGTCTGCGCCGACGCGCCGGAGGCGGCGAGCGCCAGCACGGCGCCGGCGGCCAGGGCCAGGAAGGTCTTCATGGGGAAGCCTCGTTCCAACAATATGGGTGTCGGGTGCGCCGCCGTGATGCGGCACGTGGATAAAGACAAGGCCGCCAAAGGGCGGCCTTGGAAAGATCAGAGCTCGACCGCCTGGCGGACGATGACCTTGGTGCCGACCGGCACGCGGCTGTAGAGGTCGATGATCTCGCTGTTCACGAGGCGGAAGCAGCCGGAGGACACCGCATAGCCGATCGTCTCGGGCTGGTTGGTGCCGTGGATGCGGTAGACCGTGCCGCCGAGATAGAGGGCGCGCGCGCCCATGGGATTGCCGGGTCCGCCTGCCATGAAGCGCGGCAGATAGGGCTGGCGCTGGATCATTTCCGCCGGGGGGGTCCAATCCGGCCATTCCGCCTTGCGCACCACGCTGACCAGGCCCGGCCAGGTGAAGCCGTCGCGCCCCACGCCGATGCCGTAGCGCAGCGCGCGGTTGTTGCCTTCCACCAGATAGAGGAAGCGGTCCTTGGTGGAGATGATGATGGTGCCCGGCGGTTCGGTGGTGCGGAAATAGACCGGCTGGCGCTTGTACGCCGGGTCCATGTCCACCTCGTCGTCCGCGGGCGGGACGAGGCCGGGCTGGTCGCCGATGTCGAGCGTCGCGCCCGGAACGCCGCGCTGCGGCACCGGCGTTGACTGCGCCATGGCGTAGGAACCAAACGCGAATGCGCCGACCTGAAGCAGGGCGGTCAGCGCCAGGGTCTTGAACAGTTTGGGCATCATGCCGGCCTCTTTCTTCGCGCCCCCAAGGAGCTTCGCGGACAGAGACTGGCAAGCCAGGGTTAAAATTGCGCTTTCGGCTGCGAATGCCGGACGCAAGATGCCCTGATGCCGCTCTCCCCGTTTCGGTCCCGCGTGCCGCGCAAAGTCGGCACACCCCATGCTTCGATTAGCTGAGCTTGCCGGCCAGGAAAAGTGAAAAAGCTTGACCTATCTTCCGGTCACGCCGGTAGGCGTCGCTCGGTGTCGATCTTCACCCGGCGCGGGCGATGTGTGCGAGCCGCGAGCCGGTGCGGGTGACGCAGGCGATGCTTGCGCCGCTGGCTTTCGCCACCTCGGCTGTGCGCCACAATTCCTTCGGCATGCACTTGGGGCGCCCGTCGGTGATACGCCCTCGTTTCGGCTGCGCGCCTGATCAACTGAATCGTGAAGTGCCCTCTGGATCCGTTTGTTGCAGCGCACGTTGAACCGGGACAACCGGGGTCCGACGCGGCTGCGTCTGTGACCCATCGTCCTCATGAGGGAGTGATCCAGTGCAGACTCCATGCGACCTGGCGGTCACCCGGCGTGCGCTGCTGATCGGAACCGCGCTGTCCGTGACGGTGACCGCATCCGCCGCCCCGTCGGCAGCGCGCGCGCAAGCTGGTGGAAATTCCATGAACTCCATGAATTCCAAAGTTTCATTCGAGGTGAACGGGGTCCCCCAGCAGCTCGAGCTCGACAATCGAACCACATTGCTGGACGCCCTGCGCGAGCATTTGCACCTCACCGGCACGAAGAAGGGCTGCGACCACGGGCAGTGCGGCGCCTGCACGGTGATGGTGGATGGCCGGCG